>CAZQNK010000011.1:0-38412 GCA_964594955.1 uncultured Clostridia bacterium
ATATAAGCCCGCCGAAAGTCTACGGCTTTCGGCGGGCTTTATTGAAAATAATTTTAATTGATATCACATAAGAAAGGGGTTGCACAATGCAACCCCTTTTGTTACCGATTTTATATTTTCAAGAATTATTTAGCATATTCGCTTGCTCGGAATTCCCTTATAACGTTGACTTTAATCTGACCGGGATATTCTAATTCATTCTCAATCTTCTTAGCTATATCCTTTGCGAGGAACAACGTCTGTGCGTCGTCAATTTGTTCGGGTTTCACAATTACGCGCACTTCTCTACCCGCCTGAATTGCATAGCACTTATCAACGCCGTTGAATTCGCTTGCAATGGCTTCAAGCTTTTCAAGTCGCTTAACGTAATTCGTACCCGTTTCACGTCTTGCACCGGGTCTTGCCCCAGAAATAGCATCCGCCGCCGCTACAAGCACCGCTTCAACCGTCTTTGGCTCTACGTCGCCATGATGCGCGGCAATTGCATTTATTACATTATTGCTCTCTCTATACTTCTTGGCAAGATCGGCACCAATCTGAATGTGCGTCCCCTCCTGCTCATGATCAACTGCCTTACCTATATCATGCAGCAAGCCCGCACGCTTTGCCAAATTTACGTCTAACCCCAGCTCCTGTGCCATAAGACCTGCAAGTTGGGCAACTTCTATCGAATGTTTATATACATTCTGACCATAGCTTGTTCTATACTTTAATCTGCCGATCAGTTTAATGATTTCAGGATGGAGCCCAAAAATACCGACTTCAAACATGGCGTTCTCACCCGCCTGCTTGATCTCCTGATCCATCTCTTTCTTTACTTTTTCTACAGTTTCCTCAATACGCGCGGGATGTATTCTTCCGTCGGCAATCAACTTTTCAAGCGCAATACGCGCAATTTCGCGCCTTACGGGATCAAAACCCGATAATATAACAACCTCAGGCGTATCATCAACAATCAGCTCTATGCCTGTAGCATTTTCTATGGCGCGGATATTTCTGCCTTCACGCCCAATGAGCCTTGCCTTCATGTCGTCGCTTGGAAGGGGCACAACCGAAACCGTAACCTCTGAAGCATGATCTGCGGCGCAACGCTGTATGGCAAGCGAAATAATTTTCTTCGCTTCATTGTTTGCCTCTTCTTTTGCCGTCTGCTCGATATTCCTGACCTGCAATGCCACGTCATGACGTGCTTCGTCAAGAATTTCGTTGGAAAGTATCTTCTTTGCCTCCTCCTTAGTCAGTTGAGCTACTTTTTCAAGTTCTTGAATCATTAACTCGTGCTGATTGTTCACCTTTTCCTGAGTTTTTCTTATTTCGGCTTCCCTATTTGACAGCTCCTTTTTCTGTTGCTCCAAATTATTGTTCTGTTTCAAGAGCGCGTCTTCTTTTTTGTTTAAGATATCCTCTTTCTGAACAAGCCTTTGTTCCTGTTTTGCGAGCTCGGCTTTCTTTTCCTTGCTCTCTCTTTCAAATTCATTTCTGAGTTGCAGTTCCTGTTCCTTAGCCTCTAAAATTGCCTCTTTTTTAAGTGCCTTACATTCGAGCGACGCATCATCAATCATCTTCTTCGTTCTGGATTGAACGTCGCCTAGTCTCTTTTCCGTTCTCTTTTTATTGATCGCAGAGCCTACAAAAAAGCCAACGATAAGCGCTACAATGACACCTAAAGCAATCGCCACTGAAAGCACGATTACCAGCGCATCGCTTGCAAGAAACAGGCTGCTAAATGTTAATAAAACCATGTTAGCCTCCTGATTATGATATTTAATATATACAACACTTTGTAAAAGCTGTTTATATCTGTTTATATTTTACACCCATTAGGCAAAAATGTCAATTTAAAAGAATGAATACTTTTCACAATATATAAAAAAGCGGAAATATTTTCCGCTTTAATACAACGCTATTTAATATCGTTAAGCCATATATCGGCTATACCGTCCGAAGGCATTCGCCAATCTCCGCGGGGAGAAAGCGTAACAGAACCGACTTTAACTCCGTCAGGGACACACGATCTTTTGAACTGCTGGCTGAAAAATCTTTTATAAAAATTTTTAAGCCACTTCGATATTTCTTTTACGCTGAAATCATCTTTAAATGTAATTTCCGCAAGATGTTGCACCTTTTCGGGAGAATACCCCCAACGCACGATATAATAGAGAAAGAAATCATGCAAAATATACGGGCCAACTATATCTTCTGTTTTTTGCGCTATATCGCCGTTTTTATCGGGCGGAAGCAGTTCGGGAGAAATTTCAGTATTCAAAATATCGTTAAGCACTGCCTTTGCTTCACCGCCAAGCTTTTCAGCCTCATATGCAATAAGATGTCTTACCAACGTCTTCGGTACCGAACTGTTGACGCCGTACATTGACATATGATCGCCGTTATAAGTTGTCCAGCCGAGAGCAAGTTCACTTAAATCGCCCGTACCAATAACCATGCCGCCCGTTTTATTAGCTAAATCCATCAAAATAAGCGTACGCGTACGCGCTTGAGCGTTTTCATATGTCACATCAAGTACTTCGCAATTGTGTTCTATATCCTTAAAATGCTGTAAAACGCTATCCGAAATAGGTATTACTTTAGCGGTTGCACCCAAAGATTCAATTAATTTTAGCGAATTAACCTTTGTTTTATTTGTAGTGCCGAATCCCGGCATTGTAACTGCTATTATATCCTTTGCAGACTTACCGATTGACTTGAATGCCCTGCATGCGACCAAAAGAGCAAGCGCCGAATCAAGTCCTCCAGATATACCTATCACTGCGGTTTTTGAAGCTGTATGACGCAGACGTTTTTCAAGCCCCTTGGACTGAATCGAAAGAATGAGTTCCGTACGCTCACGGAGAGCAACCCCATCGTCAGGAACAAACGGCAATTTAGGGAATTTTCTTTGAATATTCTTATCGCCCTCCCACGCCTCGAAATTTACTGTTAAATATTTTCCTTCGGACAACCTGTCGCTTCCTTCGCAAACCCCGTCATTGCCGTCCCTATAGTAGCTGCTTGACATCCTGCGGCGTTCAGACGATAAAGCTTCTACATCAATCTCGCTATACAACAGACCGTTTTGAAATAATACATTTTCCGAAAGTACAGAACCGTTTTCGGCAATTATATTATGACCGGCAAAAGCCATATCGGTGGTGCTTTCCCCGTCGCCGGCATCCGAATAAATATATCCGCTTATCAGCTTGCCCGACTGCATTTTTACAAGATTGCGTCTGTAATCCGCTTTTCCTACAGTTTCATCGCTGCATGAGAGGTTAACGATAATGTTTGCACCGGCCTTTGCATGGTAAACAGATGGAGATAATGGCGCCCACAAATCTTCACATATTTCAGCCGAAACCGTAAACTCCTTGAAATTATTCGCTTTGAATATCAAATTCGTACCGAAGGGGCAATTCTGTCCCGCAATTTCTGTTTCACAAATTGTATCGGGAGCAGGCGTAAAATGCCTGCGTTCATAAAATTCACCGTAATTCGGAATATACGTTTTAGGTACGGCGCCCAAAATTTTACCGTCGCTGATAGCGACAGCGCAATTATACAATCTACCCGCATTTACAATAGGCGCGCCAACAAATACAAGAGTTTTTATACCCCTCGTCGCTTCACATATTTCGGAAATTGAAGCGCGCGCCCCATCCAAAAGCACACTTTGGTTGAATAAATCCCCGCAAGTATAACCCGTAATACAAAGTTCGGGAAAAACGGTAAGCTGACTTCCGTTTTCAACACTTTCTTTTATCGATTTTATTATTGATTTTTTATTAAATTGAAGGTCGGCAACCCTTATTTCAGGAGTTGCCGCACAAACTTTAACGAATCCGTATCGCATTATACAATTAATCCTTTTTCTCAAGAGACGCCTTGTGCGCTTCTCTTATCTTGGCATCAATTTCAGCTTTTAATTCAGGATTTGCTTTCAGATGTTCACGCATCTTTTCACGCCCCTGTGCAATCTTTTCTTCATTATAATTAAACCAAGAGCCGCTCTTAGTCAAAACACCATAGTCAACGCCAAGATCTATAAGGCAACCCTCCTGAGATATACCTTCACCGTATATTATATCAAATTCAGCCACTTTGAAAGGAGGCGCAACTTTATTCTTAACAACTTTACACTTCGTCCTGTTGCCTATGACGTTGCCTTCATTCTTTAACGTGTCAGCTTTTCTAATATCCAAACGAATGGAGGCAAAATATTTAAGCGCCTTGCCGCCGGGGGTGGTTTCAGGATTGCCAAAAATAACGCCGACCTTTTCACGCAATTGGTTTATAAAAATAACGCAAGTTTTCGATCTGTTTGTAATAGCGGTAAGCTTACGGAGCGCCTGCGACATAAGTCTTGCCAAAAGCCCGACGTGCGTATCCCCCATATCGCCTTCAATTTCAGCCTTCGGCGTGAGAGCCGCAACGGAGTCAACAACAATAACATCTACCGCACTTGAACGAACGAGCGATTCGCATATATCCAACGCCTGTTCTCCCGTATCGGGTTGCGATAAATAGAGTTCGTTTGTGTCAACGCCAAGCGCATGCGCATACTGCGCGTCAAGGGCATGCTCAGCATCGATAAAAGCGGCAACTCCACCCATCTTCTGGGTTTCCGCTATAATATGAAGGGCAACGGTGGTTTTACCGGAAGATTCAGGTCCGAAAATTTCCAAAATTCTACCGCGGGGGACCCCGCCTATACCGAGCGCAAGATCAAGGGAAAGACAGCCCGTAGGTATGACTTCTATTTCAGTACTGACTTTGGTATCGCCAAGTTTCATTATAGCGCCCTTGCCATACTGTTTTTCGATCATTGCAATAGTTGAATTTAGTGCTTTAAGTTTTTCTTCGTTCATTTAAGTTGCTCCTCGATTATTTTATAATTTTATATGCGTGGAAAAGCGCAAGATTTATGGCCGTCTGCGTTATCGTTTCT
Source organism: uncultured Clostridia bacterium (assembly GCA_964594955.1). Classification (GTDB taxonomy): domain Bacteria; phylum Bacillota; class Clostridia; order Christensenellales; family Borkfalkiaceae; genus Coproplasma. Next base: position 4,943 of record CAZQNK010000011.1, read on the forward strand.
CTATCGCCTTTAAGATTATACTTAAAAACGCTGACCTTTTCCTTTATCCCTACGCCGATATATATTAATCCCACGGGTTTTCTTGTGTTATCAGAAGCGGGCCCCGCTATGCCCGTCGTTGAAATTGCCACATCGCAATTCCCTACAGACAACAATCCCTCCACCATTGCGGCTGCCGTTTCTTCGGAAACCGCACCGTAAACGCGCAAAATCTCATCATTAACCCCAAGCCTTCTTGACTTGGATTCATTTGAATATGTGTTGAGCCCCTCGTCATATACGGCGCTGACGCCGGGAATATCTACAAGCCTTTTACCGATGCCGCCGCCCGTAAACGATTCCGCAACGCTTATCTTCATTCTTCGCAATTTCAAAAGTTCTACAAGACGCTTTGCAAGACTGATATCTTCAAGAGCATAAATATAATCGTTAAGTTTTTTCAGTAACGCCCTGTAGGCATTGTCATACGCAACTTTCGGCGTAGTTACCGAATAAATAACTTCAATGGAACAATCGCCGTAACTTTCGCGTACGCTGAAATTCATATCCCCGCACGCAGATTTTGCCTCATTAAGGGCTTCCGATATATTTTTCTGCGGTGCGCCCACAGTTTTTAAAAATGTGCGTTCATAATTTAGAGAATATTTTTTATCGAAGATATCTGAAATTTTATCCGCATTTAAAAAACTTTCCGCATCTGAAAGCAATATAAAAGCGCTGAAATTACCGTTCTTTAAATATCCCGTACCGTCAAATTCAACGCCGCCAAACAATAAAGAGATAAAATCCTTCAGCGATTTTTCCATTACAGAGGGACAGCAAATAACCAAATTTTCATAGCTTTCCACTCCGTCCTTAACAGCATGCACGATTTCTTCAGAATCATCAAACGCAACGCGCGCAAATTTGTCGAAGTAATAAACACGCGAAGCAAACGAATTAATAATCTTTTCGATTTTTGAAAAATCTACGGCACGTTTACTTGCAAAAAATATAAAACAGTTTTTTACATTTTTTTTATCTGCTTCGTTCATTTTTTTAATACATCTATGTTTTTGGCTATATAATTTATACCGGATATTACCGTCAATAAAACGCATATAGCAAAGAATATCAGTCCGATATAATTCACAACCTGCCCCGCAAAACATTCAGACAACTCAGATATACCGGCGCCTATCAAAATCATGACCACAGCAAAATCCTGCGTTGCCGTTTTATATTTGCCGAAGATATCCGCGGCAATCACAATGCCAGAACTTGCGGCAACCATTCTGAATCCGCTTACGATAATCTCTCTTGCAAGTATAAGAGCGACTCCGCACCCCGCTACAACAATAGCCCAATCGCCAAGATTAGCTGTAAAAATTTGCGGCACAGTCAAAAACACCACAAGCGCCGAAAGCACCAACACCTTGTCTGCAATAGGATCCAAAAATTTGCCGAGATTGGTAACAAGGTTGTACTTTCTTGCAATCATGCCGTCCAACAAATCAGTCAGCGAGGCTATTACAAAGACGGCAAGCGCAACAAAATAATGTGCAGTAAAATTCCAATAGAAAAACAGTACAAACAACGGTATCATTATGATTCTGCTGAAAGTAAGTTTATTCGGTAAATTCATTATACCTTTACCTACGGCAAACTTATACATTCTACTGTCGTTATCTATCGGTTTTTGTGAATTTGAATTTTCATTCATTCTGAATAGCCCTCTGTGGCGCCATAAAGGTCGTATGCGTCGTTATCCTCTATGAGCACATCATAATATTTGCCCTGAACAGCCTCATTGGCATTAAAAAACACTTTGCCGTCAATATCGGGAGCCTGAAAATATGCACGGCCGATAAAGCAATTTTTATCGTAATCTATACCGTCGCACAAAACTTTTAAAGTTTTTCCCTTATAATTTTGCAACTGATTGCGGGAAATTTCTTCTTGAATCCTGTACAGTTTCTTAACCCTTGCACGTTTAACGCTATAAGGTATTTGACCTTTTAGCTTGTATGCGGGAGTTTCAGGTTCACGCGAGTATGCAAAAAAGCCGCAATTGAAAAGTTTTGCTTTTTGGAGGAAATCGCACATACCGTTGAAATCATCCTCACTTTCGGTTGGAAATCCGGAAATAAAGGTTGAGCGGATTGCAATTTCAGGTATGCTTTCCCTCAATTTATCAATCAATGACAGATATTCGGCTCTGCTTCCGGGGCGGTTCATAAGTTTTAATATCCTATCTTCGCTATGTTGCAGAGGGATATCGATATATTTTATTATCTTAGGATTATCGCGCATTTCCGCAATCAAACTATCGTCAATCATATCGGGATAACAATAGAGCAATCTTACGCTGTTTATGTTGTCGAGAGCGGTCAACTTTTGTAAAAATTCCGTTAATTTTTTTTGACCGTAAAGGTCTAACGCGTTATATCCTGAGCGACAAGAATAAGTTCGGAAATATCGCCAAGACTGTCGGCTTCCGCCAACAAGCTATCCATGGGATAGCTTACATAATCTCCTCGTATTTTGGGTATTAGGCAATAAGTGCAATGATTGCCGCACCCGTCCGCAATTTTTAGATATGAATAGTGCGCAGGAGTTGTTGTAATCCTTTCCGATGAAAAACACCCCGTACCTGTGCCGACAAAATTTGCTCTACCGTTTTCATAAGAACTCTCAAGCGCGTCAAAAAATCTGTCATAATCGCCCGTTCCGAGGAACACGTCCGCTTCGGTAAGCGAGCCGTAAATATCGCCGATAAATTTTTGGGGCAGACAGCCTGTAACTACCAGCTTTTCAAGATTTTCGCTTTTATAGGCCGCACATTCAATGACCGTTTCAATCGCTTCTTTTCTTGCTTCATTTAAAAAAGCGCAAGTATTGACTATAACTATTTCCGCTTCGGCTATATCGTCCGTTAAGGTACAGCCCTTGCTTTTGATTATTGACAAAAGTTTTTCGGAATCTACCCTGTTTTTATCGCAACCGAGCGAAATCAATCCGAACTTCTTCTTTCGGAAGTCAATCATCGACATCCTCTCCGTATGTATTAACAAATTCTTCCTTTGAAAGAAGGACTTTCCTCGGCTTAGAACCTTCCGACTTGGTGATATAATTCATATCTTCCATCCAGTCTATTATCTTACAAGCTTTAATGTAACCTACGGGAAAACGACGCTGTATCATAGAAACAGACGCCTGATTTGACGTAACGCAATATTTAAGAGCTTTTATAAATGTATCGTCTATCTTCGTTTCCCCAACCTCTTCTCCGCCTTCGGAAGGCGCCGCAACCTCTTCAGGCTGTTCCACAGTATTAATAAAGTCGGAAACGCTTTGGTCGAAATAAGTTTCGTTATTAGCCTTTATGAAGTCAGTTACTTTTTGTACCTCGTGGGTGTTTACAAAACAACCCTGTATACGGGCGAGATCGGGATTATCCGTAGAACGGAAGTACATATCGCCCATGCCGAGAAGTTTTTCTGCGCCGCCAATATCGAAAATCGTTCTTGAGTCGTCAAACGAATTTACCTTAAAACCTATACGGGTAGGCAAGTTGGATTTAATAAGTCCCGTTATACAGTCAACTGAAGGGCGCTGAGTTGCGAGAATTAAGTGAATTCCGCAGGCACGCGCTTTTTGAACAAGCTTAATTATCTTACCTTCAATCTCTTTCTTCGCTTGCAACATCAAATCGCCGAACTCATCGAGCACGATAAGAATTTTAGGCAACTTCTCTTCCCCTTCGGGCAAGTGTGCGTTATATTCCTCAAGATTTTTAGTTGCCGTACCCGCTTCCGTCATTTCTTTGAAGAGCGAATATCTGCGTTCCATTTCTTTTATTGCCCAATTCAACGCTTTCAAAGCTTTATCCACATCATACAAAATTTCATTTATCATAAGATGCGGAAGTTTATCGTATGAAATGAACTCGACCTGTTTGGGATCGACAAGAATCAACCTCAATTCTTCGGGGCCGTACTTATAAAGCAGACTTATTAAAAGCGAACTTAAACAAATACTTTTACCGCTGCCCGTAGTGCCCGCAACAAGAAGATGAGGCATTTTTGTTATATCGGGACAAACCACTTCGCCTTCTACATTCTTGCCAAGTGCAAATGTAAGCGAATTTTTCTTGGCGTTTATGAATTTGGGACTTACAAGCATACTTTTAAGCCCAACCGTAGTACGCGCATTATTGGGAACTTCTATTGATAAAGCTCCTTTTGAATAATTCAGATATACGTTTACATTATCTTTCATAAGCGCCATTGAGATAGTTTCACGATAGCTCAAAGAACGCTTTATATTTACTTTATCTTCAATTACAACGTCATATCTCGTAATAGCAGGACCAATAGTTACATTGGAAATTTCACTGGTAATTTTAAACCTTTCCAAAGTTTCAATAATAATGCGTTTATTTGCTTCAATTTCTCCTGTATTTACATTGTTATTTTCAGGGTAATCGTCAAGCAACTCCATGGGTGGATGCACATACTGCTTCCAAACATGCTTGGGTTTTTCTTCCTTTACGGGAGCAGCTGCGGGAACGGTAACGGGCTGGTCGTTTTTAACGTCGTTACCGACACGGCGGGGCGAGCTAACGCCTTCGTCAACGGGACGTATCCTATCCATGCGCTCCGATCTTACGGCAAAGACGTCGTCATCGTCATCTCCGTCAAAAAGCTCTGCATTAGAGCGTTCTCCCCTACCGGTAAGACGTGAGGTATCAGGCTCTATCCTGCTATTCCCGCGCAAAGAATCGGCTCCGAAGATATTGCTGAAATCATTGGCAGGCTTACCATTGACGATGGGTTCGGATTTTTCCTCGTTCTCAGAAACATATTTGGGCGGCTGTTCGTCCTCGGTATTGCGCAAAGCCCCGCCAAACCCTACATTTTTCAAAGAAGGCTCATCAATAACGGGTTCTTCGGGCACATAAGGAGCGTCTTCCACCCTATACTTGTCTTCATAATAATCTTGGTTTGAAGGCTGAACGTCTTCAACAGGCGATTCGTCAGAATAATCGGTATATTGCGAATCAGAAGAAAAATCGTTATCGCTCGCACCGAAATCCGGTACGGGATATTCCTTAACGGGATCGCTTACAGGCTGCGTATTTTCCGATGCAGAATAAACGGCACCTTGCGCCCGTTCGTAACCTGACAAACTTTCCACGGGTTTTTCGCCGTACACATAACCGGAAGGCATACCGTATGCAGGGTTTTCCGCAACATCATTCTGATAACTTTCCGAATAGCTTGAAGGCTGTTTTTCTCCGCTTGAAAAACTGCTTAAATAATCGCCTTTGTTTATTACAGGGTGATTAAAATACGATTCTTCACTGAAAATCATATTGCGTTTATAACTTTCAGCGGCAAACTCTCCCTTTTCAAATATAATTTTTCTGCCTAAATTTTCACGGGAATACTTATCCTTTTCCGCCGCCGCATCTCTGCTATCCTGTTGAACAGGCGACTGCGGAACAGTCTGCCGTATACTTTGATATACAGGTTGCCGTTGGCTTGTCTGTTGATATTGTTGAGCGGGTTTGGTCTGCTGAACAGGCTGCTTTTCTGCGCTTTGCCCGTATATACGCGTTTGGACTATTTCATTATCGGGATTAACAGTATACAAATGATCGACTTCAACCTGAGTACGCGGTTTGGCTTCCCGGGCTACGGCAATTTCTTCGGCATTGCCGACCGTTGCCTTAGGCGCGGAAACTTTGACGGCGTCACGGGGACGAATTTTTCTTATTGAAAGATATGAAAGATATCCGAAAAGCAATGTAAGCACGGCATACGCGATATACGCAACGATATACCCGCCTGCATTTGCCACGGGATATACCAACAAACCCGAAACGACTCCGCCGAAAGTATAGCCATCCCATCCTTCGGCAGCGGAAACATAACAGTCGGAAAGATAAGCTCCGTAACTTGCAGATTCAAAATTACGCGTCGTTACGGCATGAAAGAGCATAAAAAAGCAAAATACAGTCAACGAAATACATATTACCGATTTGAATGAGATTTTAAAGCTTTTTTCAAAAGCGAGCCACTCTCCTAAATATGCTATTGCGAGCATAAGAGGAATTGACCCGTAACCGAACGTGCCGTACATAAACGTACATACTCCTTTACCCACGCCTGCAAATACCGTATCGAATGAAAAAAGCATAACAAGAACCATGACGCTGAACAATATCAACGTCAGCCCCATTGTTTCCTTAGTAAATATATATCTGTTGTCGCTCTTACCGCGTTTATCGCGCTTCACTATATCTCCCCGTCAATAAAATAAGACCATATTTTTCTTTCTATATTATAACATTTATTATCGGAAATAACAACAAAATGACGCGCAAAACAAAAATTTTTATATATAAATATATAAAACAAACGCGAACCTTTTACGATCCGCGTTTAATTAAATATTACAATATTTTTTTGCCCTTTATGCCGGATTATAACTTACCTTTGCCTTTTTCCGCCTCGGAAATACTATTGGAATCGTTCCATGAGTACATCTTACGGATTTCCGCGCCTACCTCTTCAAGCTGATGTGAAGCTTCAATCCGACGTTTTGCGTTGAAATGCGCCCTGCCGTTATTGTTTTCAGCTATCCACTTGGAAGCAAACGTGCCGTCCTGTATTTCTTCAAGCACTTTCTTCATTTCCTTTTTTGTTTCATCGGTAATAAGGCGTTTCCCCGTTTCATAATCACCGAATTCGGCTGTATCGGAAATTGAATATCTCATCATTGAAAAACCGCCCTTATAAATAAGGTCAACTATAAGTTTCATTTCATGGATACATTCAAAGTAAGCATTTTTAGGATCGTAACCCGCCTCAACAAGCGTTTCGAAACCCGCCTTCATAAGCGCGGTTACACCACCGCAAAGTACGGCCTGTTCACCGAAAAGATCTGTTTCGGTTTCACACTTAAACGTTGTTTCAAGCACGCCGGCCCTTGCGCCGCCTATACCCGCAGCATATGCAAGCGCTATATCAAGCGCTTTCCCCGTTACATCCTGTTCTATAGCGACAAGACAGGGAACGCCCTTTCCTTCCTGATATTCGGAACGAACCGTGTGACCGGGCCCCTTGGGAGCGATCATAAATACGTCTATGTTTGCAGGAGGAATTATCTGTTTGAAATGAATATTGAACCCGTGAGCAAATGCAAGCGCAGCACCGTCTTTAAGATTTTCTTCAATGCTTTCCTTATATACTTTTGCCTGTCTTTCATCGTTAATAAGAATCATAACAACGTCCGCGCGCTTTGTAGCTTCGGCAACCGTATATACTTCAAATCCTGCAGCTTCCGCCTTAGCCCAAGACTTTCCGCCCTGATGCAAACCGACTATAACTTTTACTCCGCTTTCTCTAAGATTGAGCGCATGGGCATGTCCCTGACTGCCATACCCTATGATTGCAACCGTTTTACCTTTTAAAACATTAAGGTCGCAATCCGATTGGTAATAAATTTTTGACATATATAGTGACCTCCAAATTTCTTGTTCAGTCTTGATTATAATATTTTAAGCCGAACAAGTCAAGTATAATTAAAATTTATAAGAAATAATATTATAAAAATTTGCATATTTGTGAAATAAAGTATATAATATACAAAAAATATACAGAGTTCAACTTATGAAAGATAATCTTTACACCCTTACCGTTTTGCGGAATTTACTTAAAAACAATGTTATCAGACATCTTGCCATGCTGAGCGACAACGAAGTTTCCAAGGCAGAATTTATTAATTCCGTCTTTAACGCAGGTTGTGAAAACAATTTGCTTGGATATATAGAAGAGGAAATTTTAACAGATGAAAACGCGTTTTCAATACAATGCGCATTAAAAAAAACGCCGTCAGATATACTGAAAAACGCTTTCAAAAAAGATATTTCGATATTATTTGCCGCAATAGATAAGGTTTGCAATGCCGAAAACCTAAACAAAGGCAGTCATATAGATCTCTTTGGCGACAATGCAGACTGCATCGCGGCCAACCTTGCCGCTTATTATTCAAAGTACGGTTACGGAAAATTTATCCGAAATGCCGCTTTCAAATTTGTAAACGATAAGTTGGAACCAATATGTACTACGTCACACATAGCTTTATCCGATCTTAAAGATTATGCGGAAGAAAAAGAAATAATCGAGCGAAACATCACGGGTTTTATAAACGGTCTGCCCGCATTAAACATGCTTTTATACGGCGACAAGGGTACGGGCAAATCTTCCACCATTCATGCCATGTCGGACAAATATTTTAACAGCGGACTGAGAATAATCGAAACAGACGCCGAATCTGTTATGCAAATAAATGAAATACGGCGTTGCGTTGCCAATATTCCGCTTAAATTTATAATATTTATAGACGATATGTCTTTCGATAGCGGGGACAGCAGGCTTCCCGCAATTAAAGCAAGTTTTGAAGGTTCTTTCTATGACAATTCAAGCAACATTTTAATTGTTGCGACTTCAAACAGACGACACGCCATAAAAGAAAACTTTTCAGACCGTCAGGACGCCGTATATACGAACGACTTACTTGACGAACAACTATCTCTATCCGACAGGTTCGGACTTACAGTACTATTTTCAACCACAAACAAACAACAATATCTATCTATAGTAAAACAACTTGCAGAAGATTACAATTTAAAAACAGATAGCGATGAACTGTTTGCTCTTGCCGAACGCTGGGCGCTCATAAAAGGCGGCCGCTCACCCAGACATGCCAAACAATTTATTGAATTCGCATATTCTTCGCTATCCCGCGGACTCAGCATTGAGTTTTAAATAGACTTTTGGCTATATCATATATATCGCCCGCGCCGAGAAAGAGGACTATATCCCCCTCCTTTACTTTTGAAACAAAACTTAAAATATCCCGTACATCGTCGCCGTAACGGGATTTTTTTATGTTTTGAGCCAAGCGTAAAGCGCTTCCTGCGTCGTCAAAATATTCACGGGCGGCAAACGTTCTGTATATAAGTAAATTCGGTATAGCAGAAAGAACGGATATAAATTCCCTAAACAAATTTTTTGTTCTGGAATAAGTATGCGGTTGAAAAACCACATAAATCTTTCCCTTAGCTATTTTTTTGGCTGTGCGTACCGTTGCGTATATTTCATCAGGATGATGGGCATAATCGGCAATACAGTCGGCGCCATTGAAACTTCCTATCCTTTCAAACCGTCTTTCGACGCCGTAAAAACTTTCAAGCCCGCGCTTTATATATCTGAAAGAAATCCCCGCACTTCCGGCAGCCGCAGCCGCGGCAACGGCGTTCAGTACATTATGCCTGCCGAAAACTTTTAAACGGATAAAACCGAGCATGTCTCCGCCTTCATACAGATTAAACGCATACATGCCGCCGCAATCGGCAATATTTTTAGCGCGATAATCTGCATTTTTATCGGTACCGAAAGTTATTCCGTTTACGCTTATATCGCCGCTGTGCGTTACGGCAATATCAGCTCCGCTTGCAAACTGCACATAGGCGGCGCGAAGGTTTTCCGCACTGCCATAACATTCAAGATGATCGGGATCGCTATTCAGGATAACAGCTATATCGGGACGGAGCAGAAGAAAATTCTTTTTATACTCACAAGCTTCGCATATGAAATATTTGCTGCCGAAATAACAAAAGTTAGAAAACAAAATATCATTCCCGCCGATATGCGCGCAGAATGATTCGCCTGCGCTGCGAAAAATATGCGCAAGCATTGACGTGCAGGTTGTCTTTCCGTGGCAACCGGAAACGGCTATTACATTATCAAAAGACCTGCTTACTTCATACAACAACTGTCCGCGTGAAATTATTTCTTTATTCAGTTTTCTCGCCTCGCAGAGTTGTACGTCATCGTCGCGGATGGCGTCTGTATACACAACCACGTCATAAGGAGCTACGCTTTGTTTTTCGGAACCGATATCAATCGCTATTCCCAAAGCCTGCAACTGGCGCACAAACTCGCCGGCAACTATGTCGCTACCCGAAACCCTCTTGCCGAGCATATGAAGATATTTGGCAAGAGCGCTCATACTTACTCCGCCAATTCCGATAAAGAAGAAACTTTCAAATCTGTCCGCAATTCTTTTCTGCATATTAAAGTTTATTATATAAAGCCAAAAAATAGCACGGATTTTAAATTTTTTACGAAAAAATTTAATTTTTTTGTCGTAATGTATTGAAATTTTATAACTTTTATTGTACAATATACACAGATAGAATTCGGCAGGTGATAATTATGAAAATTTCAGATGTACGAATCAGATTAGTTAACAAGGAGGACAATAAACTTAAAGCGGTAGCTTCTATTACGATTGATGATTGCTTCGTTGTCCATGACATCAAAGTAATAGACTCTACGGAAGGCGTGTTTATTGCCATGCCGAGCAGAAAAACTAATGATGGCGAATATAAGGATATTGCACATCCGCTTAACACCGAGACCCGAGAATTAATCAAAAAAGCAATCCTTTCGGCTTACTATGATGAACTTAAAATTTAAGTCACATTTATTTTCCGTTAGTTAAACAAAACTGAATTTGTAAAGAAAAACACGGCTTTAAATTAAGTCGCGTTTTTCTTGTAAATCAAATACAAAAAACCATGTTGCTAAAAACATGGTTTTTTAGATAATTTTGATTTAATCAATTCTTTGATTAGTCGCGCCTTTTCCCGAGATTTTTAAGCATCTGCGCAAACTTAGGCACTTTCTTTTCATTGGGGCGTTCAATGCCTGAATCGTCATTGGTATTCAAAGGCACAGTCTGCACGGGCTGCTGAACGGGTTGCTGTACAGGCTGCTGTTGCATAACGGGTTGCTGTACATATTGTCCCTGCATAGACTGCACGGGCTGTTGCATGGGTTGCTGTATGGGCTGTTGCAAAGGCTGTTGCTGTTGCATAGGCTGAACAGACTGTAAAGGCACCGTCGAGGATTGAGCGGGCTTATAATAAGGCTCGTTAACGCTCATTCTTCTGGGCTGATTTGCCGCAGCATTATTCTGGTCGAAAAGCAATCCGTTCTGATATCCGTGTTTGGAATCATCTTCACGGCGGGTTTCAAAACCGGGGAAGCTTGTAGCAATAACCGTTATTTCAACTTCATCATGGACGTTGGGATCAATTCTTGCACCGAAGATTATATTTGCAGATGCGTCAACAACGCTTCTTACAAGCTCAGCCGCATCTGAAACCTCGTCGAACGTAAGGTCGGGGCCGCCAACGACGTTTAAAATTACGCCGCGCGCACCTTCAATAGTCGTTTCAAGAAGAGGGCAGTTTACCGCAACCCTGACAGCTTCGATAATTCTGTTGTCTCCCTTTGCAACGCCTACGCCGAGGTGTGCTATGCCCTTATCCTTAAGAACGGTTCTGACATCTGCAAAGTCAAGATTGATAAGCGAAGGATTTACGATAAGTTCCGCAATGCCTCTTATACCCTGTTTAAGAATTTCGTCTGCGACGCGGAGAGCGTCTGCCATAGGCGTATTCTTTGCAACGACCGTCTTAATCTTATCATTGGGAATAATAATAAGAGTATCTACATATTTTTTGAGATTGTCAAGCCCCTTTAAGGTGTTTTCCATTCTCTTTTTGCCTTCGAAATCGAAAGGCTCGGTAACGACTGCGACGGTGAGAATCTTCATATCCCTCGCAATCTTAGCAATGACGGGGGCTGCACCCGTACCTGTTCCGCCGCCCATTCCCGCGGTTATGAACAGAAGATCCGTTCCCTTTATCGCTTCGGTTAGGGCGTCTTTGCTTTCTTCGGCGGCAGCTCTGCCGACTTCGGGATCGGCACCGGCGCCAAGTCCCTTAGTAAGCGATACACCTATCTGAATCTTGTTCTCGCAAGGCGACATCGCAAGAATCTGGCTGTCGGTATTTACTACATAATATTCGGCACTCGTAATACCCGCCTCTATCATCCTATTAACAGCGTTATTACCCGCACCGCCGACACCGATAACTTTTATACATGCCTTTCCGGTCAGATTTATTCCGCCTTCCGTAGAATAGTCGTTAAACATTTTTAACCTCCGTTAATCACTATAAAATATAAATTAATTATTTAGATAATTTCAAATCGTTGAGGGCCATATCCAAAAGGCTGAAAACCGAGCCGAAACACGGCTTATCATAATAAGGGACTTTGGGTGAAACCACTTCTACGCCGTTGACAAGTCTACCCGAAATATGCTCTTCGGCGCCCCTTACCGTCTTTATTCCCTCGCCCGTAATATTAATAGGCTTTCCGTCAATATTCTTTCCGTTATAGTTCTGCCTGCATTCTTCTATCGTTTCGCAAATACCGTCCAATCCTTCGCGGATTTTGTCGCGCAAAAATACGGTTGAAAAGCTGTAATTCTGCCCCTCGTAATAACATTCTTCAATACTTGTAAGTTTATCTTTGGTATTGAGGTTGACAGACGACAAAAACGTTGAGGCGACATCAAAAGGGATATCCAATTCGGCCGACAGGTAAAAAGCGACATGGCCTATGCCGACCGAGAAAGATTCGCTGTATAACAGACCGTTGCCGCAAATTACGCTGTACGTTGAAGAGATGTATCCAAGATCCAGAAGAACGGCACATTCATCACGCTTTTCGGGCTCTATTAAATACATTGCCTCTGCATGATTAATCGGAATAAGCTTAATATCGGCAATTTCTTTATATTTTTTAAAAGCTTTCAGAACACTATCAATAAACGACGTACTGCATTTATAAAAACAAAATTTGCCGTGAAGGCTGTCGCCCGTCGATCCGACGGGATCGATAACCTTACGCTTGTCCGACAAAACATAATAAAGGCAACTGTGCCTTATAGTCCTCCACCTGTCATTGTCAGGCGGGGAAGCCATGTCCTCAAGCGTTCTTACGTCTGCCGAAGTTATGCGTTTTGCCGTTTGAAAACTTAGAACCTTGTCCACGTTTTCAAGCATAAGAAATTCGCCGGGTACTCCGACATAAAAAGTCCTGATTCCGCGGTTGGAAGCAAGCGTGCTTTTTACCACTTCGCTTATTGCGGAAACAAAACTTTCTACATCGAGAAGATCGCCTTCTGCATAGCCGTCGTACTGAGCGGTATATTTACTTTTAATTATGAAAGTGTTATTGACGCCGCGTTCTCCCACGACAGCCGTCATCTCTGCGGAACGTATATCAAGCACCGCAACATAATTTGTGCGCATCGGGTTTAAATCAACTTCCTGTATTATCTACACAATATTATATAATATATCGCAACTAAAAGTCAACTGATTACATAAAAAAAGCGACTTAATTAAGCCGCTTTTTTTCAATTACACGCCATATATGACGTACTTAAAAAATATCGCAAAATAATCAGCCGTTTCCATTGTACGTTGCGTCAACGATATCGTTTGTTACGACGGCATAAATTTTGCCGCTGAGTTTCTCCTCACCCGATAAATGTGTAAAACAATCGTAAGCTTTTGAAATTTTTTCGGAAGCACAAACTTCACAATTCTGTATTTCAATACAAATCCCGCAACGCAGATTAAAAATTACCCTGCTACTATCAGACTGTGACCCCGATTTTTTAAAAGTTATACTTTCTACCGTAGAGCGTAAGGGCGCAAAATTATCGTTAAACAATTCGCCCAAATCAGCCACAAGCTCAATTTCTTCGCCGGTAACGGCGCCCGTGATTACAACGTTTGGCGCGTCATCCAACGGATTATAGGCTTCTTCCTGCGTATTGGCCGTACGGAGATAAGCGCCGTTATCGTCATATATAAGATACCTGCCGTCATCTTCTATAACGTATTTTTCCTTTCTTTCGCAAATTTCCACGTTGAGAGTGCAAGGATACAGCTTTTCAAAGGAGACAAGGGAATATTTACTTCCTTCTATGGCATTTTCAACATCTTCCGGATTTACGAACGCTATAATTTTCCCGCGTAGTTCACCGAGAATTACCGACTTATATTCGGAAATTTCATTTTCGGCTTCCTTGCTGTCCGTATCGTAAAGATAGCTTTGCAGAGTTATATTTACGTTTCTTACGGCAAATATCATACCTACCCCGATTGCAACCGAGGCTATTATTACAACTGTTATTATTAAAGACGCAATTTTTCTTATGTACTTCATATAATGTCAAACGGTAACCCTTACGATATCTCCGCCGAGCTTTCTCAGCTTATACTCCAGCGAACCGTACCCCCTGTCAATGTGACTTATATCAAGAATTTCACTTCTGCCGTCCGCGGCAAGAGCCGCCAAAACAAGCGCCGCGCCGCCCCTTAAATCATGGGCGACGACCGTTGCCCCGCGAAACTTTTCAACACCGCGCACAAAGGCGCTCCTATCCTTCACCGTTATATCGGCGCCCATCTTTTTTAACTCGGGCACATATTTAAAACGGGTTTCAAAGAGATTTTCGGTCACTATCGAATGTCCCCTGCAAATACAGCATAGCGCCGTCATTTGCGCCTGTAAATCCGTCGGAAAACCGGGATATGGCTGTGTTTCTATCGTTTTAACCGAAGCTAATCTTCTGTGATTTTCAAGTAATATTTTATCACCGTTTATATGTATTTTGCAACCGTTTTCCCGCAATTTATGTAAAAGTGAGCTTATATTTTCAGCGCATACCCCTTCCAGCTGTATTTCCCCGCCGCACATTGCCGTAGCCACAAGGAAGGTTCCCGCCTCAATCCTGTCCGATATAGGCTTGTAAATACAGCCTTTAAGCCTTTCGACCCCTTGTATAACCATGGTGCCGCTGCCCGCTCCGCTCACTTTTGCGCCTATGCAGTTCAAAAAATTCTGCAAGTCCTCTATTTCCGGTTCGCGGGCGGCATTTTTTATAACGGTTTCACCTTCGGCTTTTACTGCCGCAAGCATTATGTTTTCGGTAGCGCCGACGCTTGGACAATCGAGCATTATCTCGTTGCCGCACAGCTTGTCACATTTACAAAGGATATACCCGTTTGACTCGGATATATCCACACCCAACCTTTTCAACCCCGTAAGATGCAAATCAACAGGGCGAAGCCCTATATCGCATCCGCCTGGGTAGGCTATTTTAGCCATATGAAAACGCGAAATTACAGACCCAAGCAAAAATACCGATGAACGTAATTCATGCGCAAGTTCGCTTGGGATTTCAAAACAGTCTGCGGCAGAACTTTCTATTATCAGATCGTTTTGCTCAAAGACCGCCTTACAGCCCAAACGGTTTAAAATTTTGACCATGTTCATTACGTCGGTTATCCGGGGAATATCGCGTATTCTTACACTCTCGTCCGTAAGAACAGAAGCGGCGAGAATGGGCAACACAGAATTTTTTGCAGTCTGTATGGCGACTTTGCCGTACAGCCTGTTTCCTCCGTTAATTATGTATTTTTCCATATTGACTCCGAGTAGTAAAATATACTTTATTATATGGCAAACGGAGGTTGTCTTGTTAATTATGTATATTCGGCGCCCGTTCACCGCGAGTTTTCACGGGAAATATTATATAACACGCCCATTGAAGCCATTGTAATAATAAGCGAAGTGTTTCCGCTGCTTATAAGCGGCAAAGGCAACCCGGTAGGCGGAATGGTTCCCGTTACGACAAGAGCATTTATCAATACCTGTATCCCGTATACAAGACTAAATCCCGCCGCGAGAAGAAAACCGAACCTGTCATTGCAATTATGCGCAATTTTGAAACCGCGGAAAACTATGAAAGCGCAGAAAGCAAAAAATATTGCAAACCCGAAAAAGCCCAGCTCCTCACCCATTATAGAAAGTATAAAGTCGCTTTCCGCAAAAGGCAAAAACCTGTATTTTTGAGTAGAATTAAACAATCCCGTACCGAATAGACCGCCGTTGCCGAGGGCATAGAGGGATTGGATAAGCTGATAACCCTCGTCCTTAGGGGACGCCCAAGGATCCAGATAAGCAGTAAGACGTTCAAGCCTGTAAGGTTCCAATATTATAAGAACGGGTATGGCTATAATGAAGGGTATGAGAATAAATATGAACGTTTTTAAATTTGTGCCGCATAAAAACACAAGCGCAAGCATGAGCAATCCTATGCACATGGTTATTGACATGTTGGGCTCTATTATGACCAATAAGCAGAACAAAATACCTACGGCAAGCGGCGGCAGAACGCCCTTTATCGTCTTTACCTTTTCATAATTCTTTGCAAAATAGGCGGCGACAAAAAGCGCATAAGCATATTTAGCTATTTCCGACGGCTGTAAAGTTACGCCTCCGAAACCTATCCAACGCGTTGCGCCGTAATTTGTAACGCCGATGCCGGGAACAAAGACAAGAACGAGCAAAATTGCGGCGATAATTACAGCGGGATACTTAGCTTTCATTAATTTTTTATACGGAAAAAAGCAGGCGCCAATCATGGCGGCAAGTCCGAGAATAAGTCCTAACGCCTGCTTTTTCACATAATAAAAGCTGTCGCCATACTGAACGCCTGCGGTATAATAGCTTGCGGAATAGACCATAAGGCAGCCGAAACACGCCATACCTGCGACGCATATTAAAAGCGGGATATCTCCCGCTCCCCTTTTACTCTTCTTCCGCGTCAGCAATGGCGTATACCATTTCTTTGAACGCATCGCCGCGCTCTTCATAATTGACGAAACTGTCGAAGCTGGAACTTGCGGGACTTAAAAGCACGCACTGTCCCGGCTTTGCTATAAACTGCGATAACTTTACAGCCGTATTGAAATCCGGACAGACGGAAAACGAAACAAAGCCCGCTTTTACTGCCGCATTTAACATTCTGAACCTGTTTTCACCGTAAATAACGGCATGAATTACCGTGCTTGACTTTAAAGCTTCAAATAACGGTTCGTAATCGTACCCTTTATCTTTGCCGCCCAAAAGTATAATCGTAGGACTGTCCATACTGCGCGCCGCCTGAACGGTTGCGTCTATGTTTGTTCCCTTGCTGTCGTCAATATAGGTTATACCGCCAACTTCCCTTATCGTTTCTATGCGGTGCCGTACGCCCTTGAACGAACAAACAGCCTGTGCAACCGATTTTTTATCAAGCCCCAAAATACCCGCAACCGCCACGCAGGCAAGAGCATTATAAACGTTATGTATTCCGCCGACCGTCATTTCGCTGACGTCAAAGAATTTTTCCCCTTTATAATATAAAGAACCGTTCTCCAGATAAGCGCCGTCCACATTTCCGCGTGCGGAAAAATAGACCGTTTTCGCCTTAGTGGATTGGGCAAACGCGCGCACCGTTTCATCGTCGTAATTCAACACCGCAAACTCACTTTCACGCAAGTTCCTCAGTATTTTTGATTTTAGAAAAATGTAATTTTCCATAGTATAATGACGATTCAGGTGATCTTCCGAAATGTTAGTGACAACGGCTATATGGGGACGCAGGCTTGTCAACGTTTCAAGCTGGAAAGAAGAAACCTCTATTACCGCAAAATCTCCGAACGAAAGGTTTTCAACCTCCCCGACGAGCGGATTTCCGATATTGCCGCACGCGACGCTATTGAATCCCGAGGCGTTCAAAATATTATTTAATAACGTAACCGTAGTAGTTTTTCCGTTCGTTCCCGTAACAGCTATCGCCGTCGCACGCAAAAAAAGCGCGCCGAGTTCCTCTTCCCCTATTATTGCTTTACCTTGTCTGCGGAACGCCACCGGCAACGACGTATCTATCGGTATTCCCGGACTTAATACAAGAATATCGCACGCATTGACCGCATTATCAAGCGTTTCGGCTGTCACCGCGTGTGCGCCGAGAGTTTCAAGCGACTTCATTGAAGCGGAAACCGCGTCGCTTACCACGTCGTCGTACATATAAACTTCCGCACCTCTGCCGAGAAGAAAACGGGTGCTGCTTTCGCCCGATTTAGACATTCCCGCAACCAAAAATTTCTGATTTCCGAAAAACATTTTACCTCACACAAATATCAAACAGAAAATTCCGACAAAAGCCGTGATTGCCGCATAAACATAGGCAATTTTACATTCGGTGAACCCCTTCATCTGAAAATGATGATGGACGGGAGCCATCAGGAACACGCGCTTCCTTGTCCTTTTATAATATATTACCTGCACTATCACCGATATTCCCGAAATCACAAATATAATTCCCATAATAGGGATATACAGCGTATTTTCAGTAAAGACGGCGAGACAGGAAATGAATCCGCCGAGGGCAAGCGAACCCGTATCACCCATAAATACCGCCGCACGGTTTGTGTTGAATATCAGAAACGCGGCAAGCGCTCCTGCGCCTATGAAAGCGACGGGCGCATAATTCACCCCCTGAAACGAGAGCAGAAGCCCGAATACAATAAGATATGCACAGCTTGTCCCGCCGGCAAGTCCGTCAAGTCCGTCTGTTAAATTGACGCAATTTACCGTTGCGGTAAACACAAGTATAATCAACGGAATTATTCCCCAATCGATATCCGCTTTAAAGCCGCCGCAGAAGGGAATATAGATTGAAGTTATACCGTTAATGTAACAGTACATTGCGGCAACCGTAGATATCGCTGTCTGAAAAAATATCTTTTGATAGGGCTTTAATCCCTCATTCTCCTTGCGGTATATTTTTAAAAAATCATCCAAAAATCCTACAATGGCAAAACCTGCGGTAATTGAAATCGTTAAATTAATCTCAGCCGTCTGAAGCCCGCACATACAGAGGGAAACTATTATTATCGCCGCTATAAAAGCCAATCCGCCCATCGTCGGCGTTCCGGATTTACTTTTGTGTTCCTTTACATATCCGAGAATATACTGCCCCGCTTTCAGCCGCCTGAGAACGGGCAGTATAATCAACATAAGGATAAATGTAGCCGCAAAAGCCGCCGACATAGATATAAAAATTACTTTCATTTAACCGCCGATAATTTTTTTTATAACTGTATTGTCATCATAAGCATGTTTTATACCCATTATTTCCTGATAGCGCTCCCCGCCTTTACCTGCGACAAGCAAAATATCGCCCTTTGAAAGAAGCCTTATCGCATATTCCGTGGCCACGTCGCGCTCCGTCACTGTCACATAATTTATTCCCGACGGCTTTAAACCTTTTTCAATTTCGCAGATTATATCGTACGGATCTTCATAACGTGGGTTATCCGAAGTTAAAATGCAAAAGTCGGCGTATTTACCCGCAACTTCACCCATTATAGGTCTTTTTGTTCTGTCACGGTTGCCGCCGCAGCCGAACAGGCAGTACAATTTGCCGTTACAGAGTTTTTTCAGACTGCTAAGCGATTTTTCCAATCCGTCGGGAGTGTGCGCGAAATCGACAAAGATATCGGCACCGTTGTAATTTGCAACTCTTTCAAGCCTGCCCGAAACTTTTTCAAGCCCGCCTAACCCCTTTGCGATTACAGACGTCTTTATGCCTGCAAGATGAGCGCATGCCGCAGCAGCCATTGAATTATAAACGTTGTGCAATGCGGGAAGTTTTAATTTTATTTCATATAATTCGTCAAAAAGATTTATGACGTAAGAAGTTCCGTTTATTCTTTCACGAATGTCTACGGCAAAGACGTCGGCGGGATTATCAATACCGTAACTTACCGCAGAAGGATTTTCGGAAAGTATTTCCAAGCCCAAAGAATCATCTGAATTTATTACCATATGTCGGCACTTTTCCGTAGAAAACAGCGATTTTTTACACTTCGCATAATCTTTCATATTTCCGAAAAAATCAAGATGATCCTGTGTGCAGTTTGTAAATATGCCCGCTTCAAAAGTTATTCCCCGCGTTTTTCCGAAATATAAAGCATGGGCGGAAACCTCCATAAATACAACGTCCACTCCGCATTGAACCATATCCGAAAATACAGAATGAAGATATATAGGATCGGGAGTAGTCAATTCGGGCGCAATGAATCTTTCGCAATAAGAAATGCCGAGCGTTCCTATTATACCCGTTTTAAAGCCGCCTGCCGAAAATATCGCGTCAAGCATATAGGTTGTCGTTGTCTTTCCGTTAGTACCCGTAACCGCATAAATTTTGAGCTTTTTATCTGCATAACCGTAAAAAATACGGGCTATACGCGCCATACACGCCCTTCCGTCCCCTACAATTATCTGCGGTACGGAAACGTCGAGAACGCGTTCGCACACAACGGCCGCCGCGCCGCGGGCAACCGCTTCTTTTGCGCTGTCGTGCGAATCATGCTTGCCGCCTTTATAACAGAAAAACAAATCCCCTTTCACGACTTTGTGACTGTCGGCGCACAAGCCTTTTATTTCGATTTCCGTATTCCCCTCAATCCCGATATCGTCAAGATACCTGATTATATCTTTCAAAATCATTTATAACACCGTCATTCAAACCTTTCTACATTTTTAAGCGCAATAATATCTTCAAAAATTTCTTTAGCTACGGGCGCAGCAACGGCGCTGCCGTAATAGGTACCCTGAGGCTCGTCGACAACGATAAGAGCGAGGTATTGAGGATTATCCGCAGGGAAAAACCCAACAAACGAAGATACATATTTACCGCTTGCGACATGACCGTCTTCATACTTTTGCGCCGTACCTGTTTTTCCGCCTACTTTATATCCCTCAATGTACGCATGCTTACCGCTTCCCTCACTGACTACCCCTTCAAGCATGGACGCAAGTATTGCAGAAGCTTCGCTGCTTATTGTTTTATTTTTCAGAACTGCCACGTTTTCCGCAACGGTTTTGCCGTCGGCAGAGGATATGCTTTTCAATAAATGAGGTACATAGTAATTCCCGCCGTTAACCGCCGCCGCAACGGCACAGGCAAGCTGAATACCCGTTACCGCTACCGACTGACCGAACCCTATACGTGCAAGATCGCAATCGCGCACGGCTGTCTGCGGAAGCAACATTCCGAGAGCTTCACCGTTAAAATCAAGCCCCGTTACGTTGCCGAATCCGAAAGCGTTAAGGTAACTATAAAAAGTTTCGCTTCCGAGAGAAAGTGCAATGTCCGTAAAACACGGGTTGCAACTGTTATTCAAAGCCGTTGCAAGCGTTTGGTTGGTATGTTTGCCGTTTGAATGATCCGACCAGCATTTTATGGTTGTTCCGTCTACCGAACGCGTTCTGCTGCTGTTAAACACATATGAATTAGAAAACGCCTTGGAGTTTCCACTTAAATATTCTTCTATATTTGCCGCAGCCGTCACCACTTTGAAAGTGGAACCGGGCTCGTAAATATCGCTTACAAGCAAATTACGCGAAAGAGCATTTAAAGTTTCGGTATCGTTGCGCGGGACGTCGTTCAAATCATAAGAGGGATAGTTTACAAGCGCAAGAATATCGAAGTTCTGCGGATCAATCACAATACATGAAACAGCCTTTGCTCCGCTTGAAAGGTACGCTCTTTTCATCGCGTCCTCCGCCGCCAGCTGTATATCGATATCTATCGTAAGACTGATAGCGTCACCGCTCTTCGCCTCACTGTAAACGATCACGGAATTTTCGGTTTCTACACCCACGATATCCGTAGTATAACTGATCTCTCCGTCCACTCCGCCGAGCACGTTATCATAATATTTTTCTATTCCTGAAAGCCCGTGCCCGTCGGAAGAAATAAAACCGAGGACCTGACAAAGCGCGTCGTTATAAGTATACGTTCTCGAATTATCGCGGGAGTAATACACGCCGGGCAACCCGTATGTAACGAGTTTTTCCACGCTTTCCTTGCTTACCCGACGGGCTACGGTTACCTCGGAAACTTTTTTGCCTTCTATTTTTTTTATAATTTCAGTTGAATCAAGAGAAAAAAGTTCCGACAATACCGTAGCCGTATATTCTGCGTCAACTACCGCGTTAGGACGAACAAAAATACTGTAAGCGGTTTTATTGCCCGCCAGAATTTCTCCGTTTCTGTCATATATAAGTCCCCTTTGGGCAATTACGGGAATCTCTCTGTTCCACTGATCGGCCGCTTTTAATATTAAATCCGATCCCCACACAAGTTGGACGTAAACGAGCCGACCTAATATTATGAATAAAATAAAGGTTATTGCCAATCCCATTGACAATAACCTCTTTTGTAAAACAGTTATGGAAAAACCTGCTGTATTCAATTTTTTGATATCCGTTACTCCGCTACCTTAATCATATTGTTTTCACTTGCGTACTGTTCCACAGTTTCACCGATGTTTTCAATATATTCGTTGATCTGCTCGTCTACTTCCGTATACTGTCCGCGGACGGTATCAAGCGATCTTTGGATATTTGCTATATCCTTGTTAACGCCGGAAATTATTGCGGAATTTATTATAATCAAAGTAAACAAGGCAACTATAACGCCTATAATCACTCCGATAATAACTTTCTCTTTTTTAGAGATTGTAAAATGCTTTTCCGCACCCGTATTTTCGATTTTTCCCTCTTCGTCGCTTCTTGCAATCTGAGACGTTTTATACTGAATCGTCGTCCGTGTAGGGCGAAGATCTTCGCTTTCTTCATCCTCTGCCGTTTGCGCCGAAACAACGGAAGCCGCCTGTTGGGGAACTGCCACCGACTGATGCACTACAGGTTGAGGAGCAACCGCAGGTCTGGGAGCCGCAACCGCCTGCGACAGCGCAGTTTCAACGGCGGGTCTTGCGTTGACTGCGCTGTCGGCACGGAAAATATCTGCGGTTGCACGGGCATTTTCCACTAAATAAGGTCTGCGTACGGTAGATGTAGCACTCTCCGCAGCAGGAATATTATAATTGAGAATTTCTTGGGGAGTAGGTTTGGCAACACTGCGTCCGAGAGCATCTTCAAGTTTGGTTTCGGGATTAATAAGTTTTGCGTAGTTATCGCTTATGCGTGCGTTATGCTCTGCTTCCGCCTTTTTTGTTTCAATATAATCTGTATCGGTTCTTCTTTCCAATACGGGTATTGCGATTGCCATTTCCTTCTCCTTATCGCGTAAATATCAGATTATTTTTTGCGCTATCCTGAGCTTAGCGCATTCCGAACGCGTATTTAACGTTATTTCTTTTAAACTTGCCGTTATCGGCTTTTTTGTGAGAATTTCAATCTCCTTTTTCTTTCCGCATACGCATACGGGCAAATTTTTGTCGCAAACGCAGTCGCTTTCCAAAAGTTTGAAAGCCTGCTTCACTAATCTGTCCTCTAACGAGTGAAAAGTCAGAATTACTATTCTTCCTCCCTTTTTAAGTCTTCGGGTCAAACTTAAAACGCACTCGTAAAGTCCCGTAAGTTCACCGTTAACCGCAATTCTCAAAGCCTGAAAGCACTTTCTTTGCGGCGGACCGTTCTGTTGGAACCTTTTAGGTATGCACTTTTGTATTATTTCTACGAGCTCTCCGCATGTTCTAATTGCCTTAACGGCTCTTACTTTTACTATTTCTGCGGCTATCTGCGACGCGAACTTTTCTTCACCGTAATCACGGAAAATTTCATAAAGTTTACGTTGCGGATATTCGTTGACAATCGTTTCTGCCGTCAGCAATTGACTCTGGTCCATTCGCATATCGAGGGGCGCCGCGGGTCTCATGTAGCTAAACCCTCTTTCTTCATTGTCAAGCTGATAACTTGAAACTCCTAAATCAACGATAGCTCCGTCTAATTTATCTATCCCGGCTTCGTCCAAGACTTTTTCAAAGTCTTTGAAGTCGGATTTATATATGTTGAATCTGCCTTCGAATTCTTTTAACCGTTCGCTTGCGGCTTTAACAGCGTCGCCGTCAAGGTCTGTTGCTATTAATCTTCCAGAAGGCGCCGTGCGCTTCAAAATTTCATATGAATGTCCGCCGCCGCCTACGGTTCCGTCAAAATAAACACCGCCGTCTTTAAGATCCAATCCCTCCATGCACTCTTCAAGCATTACGGGAACATGTGAAAATGTTAACACTTAAATACCCAGCGAATTGAACAGTTCGTCGTAATTCTTCTCATCTACGCCGTAGTAGTTATCGAATACGTGTTTTGCCCAAATTTCAATATGGGAACCGGCTCCGCAAATTTTGACGTCCTTTTTAAGTTCAGCATAGATACGCAAATCTGCAGGAACCATCAGCCTTCCCTGTCCGTCTACGTCAACCTGCCTTACGGACTTTGTGAACGCCCTGACACCCTTTTGCTTAACAGGATCACCCATGGCAATTTCTTCAAGCTTGGCAAGCTTTTCAAGCAGAATCTCCTCATAAAAAGCAAAGATGCAACCGTTCGTGCCCTTTGTAAAATAGAGCTTATCCTTGTCGCCTTTAAGCTTTGAAGGTATTCTTATTCTGTTTTTTGCGTCGATCTGGTGATCGTATTCGCCTGTAAGAAAAACCATATTAATCCTTAATTTAGGGAAGTAATTACATCTTACCACCATTTTTGCCCACTGTCAACCACTTTGAGAAAAAAATTTAGAAAATTTTAAAAAAATTTGGGAAAATCGACCACCACCACTTTTCAGGGCTTATTTTGCCCATAATAGCGGGTAAACACCCGAAAATTCTTATTTTTATCGCCGCCCCAAAAGCTGATTTTTCGCCCGAAACGGCAAAAGTGGTCAGCATGCCCTAACACGGAAACAAGCCTTTTTGCGGTACCGTCAAGCCCGTCAAAAACGGGTTTTTTGTAGTGATTTGAAATTATTTCTTCAACAAAAGCGTAATGCGTACAACCCAAAACAAAACTTTCGGCAGAAATACGCGGAAGGAGCGCTCTTACGGATGGCTCGTCGATATTTTCGATATTTTGCTCTATATAAGCCGCCAAATTGGGACAGGCGACCACTTCGGTATGTTTGCAACCGAATTTCTCAACCAATGAGGCAATGGCCGCACTTGCCGCAGTAGCGGGAGTTGCCAAAACCACGCATTTGTCAGCCGCTGCCGCCGCAGGCTTTACGGCAGGTTGAATACCTATTATCGGAAACGGATATTTTTCACGCAGATATTCCGCACAGACCGCCGTTACGGTGTTGCAAGCTATTACTGCCGCATCCGGTTGCAACCGCGCCATAAGCGAAAATTTTCCGTCTGCCAGCTCAATGATTTTACTGTTAGGCAAATTACCGTAAGGGACGTTATAGTTATCGGCAAAATAATCAAAATCCACATCGGGCAAAATACGAGCGCATTTTAATAACAACGACAACCCGCCTATACCGCTGTCAAAAAAACAGACGCGCTTTCCGTCACCGTAATTTTTCATACATATATATAAATGCCGGCGGAGCTTAAAATATATTAAAAAAAATTACTAAAAGACGATAAAAACAGTTTACAAGCTGTTTTTTTTATGATAAAATTACACAAGAATTTAAGTAGAAGCATTCAAAGGAGAGATTAAATGCCTAACATAAAGTCTGCAAAAAAGCGCGTACTTGTTACCGAAAAAAAGACGGCAAGAAATAAGGCTATTAAGTCCGAAGTCAAAACAGAGATAAAGAAATTCCTTAAAGTAATTGAAAGCGGCGATAAAGAAGCCGCAACCGCACTTTATCCTGCCACTTGTTCTGTTATCGACGGAGCCGTAACAAAGGGCGTACTTAAAAAGAATACAGCGGCTAATAAAAAGTCGGGACTTGCTAAAAAACTCAACGCAATGGCATAACTCCATGGAGTTCGGGCGGGCGTATTTCGCTCGCTTTTTTGCTTTTGCATAAGAACGGAAAACATAAAAAATGCGCCGTAATATTACAGCGCTACGCTTCCGTAGTTAAATGGATATAACAGACCCCTCCTAAGGGTCAGTTTTGGGTTCGATTCCCAGCGGGAGTACCAGGCAACCACATCTTTTTTGCGGTTGCTAATTTTTTGCATTTAAAAAGTTCGGCTCTTCGCCGAACTTCGTAATTTATATTTTAAAGGGATAAAAATATTCCTTTTCCTTTTTTATATTGACCCTGCCGTTAAGGCGGTTGACCAAAGCGGCGTTAAAGCCCTCCTCTTCCTCCTTTTTTATCGCCGCCGAAAAGCTTACTTCATTGCCGTATATCGTATCTATTATATCCGCGCCGCGTTCCGCAAAGAAACGCAAACAAGAATCGACATATGAATAATCGACCGTATATATACTTTGCGAACAGGTTTGATAAAGAACCTTTTGCGCTTTTGAAATATTTTCCGCCACGCAACCCGAATAGGCGCGCACAAGTCCGCCCGCACCAAGTTTTATACCGCCGAAATAGCGGGTCACAACCACGGCTGTTTCGAAAAGTTTATTGTTTTTAATTGCGTCCAGCATGGGCATGCCCGCTGTGCCCTGAGGCTCTCCGTCATCCGAAAAACGCATAAAATTGCCGATTTTATCGCATATGTAGGCATAACAGTTATGGGTTGCGTCCGCGTATTTATGCGAAATTTCCGCAACGAAAGCCTTTGCCTCTTCCTCGCTTTCGACATGGGCGGAAGTTGTTATAAACCTTGACTTTTCTATTATCTTTTCCGTTTGGGTTCGCCCCTGGATAGAGAGATATTTTTCAACCATACGTTTATTACGCCAAGCGCGCCTTATGCAAAGGCGCGCTGAAATTATTTAAGATTTATTTTAACGTGAACTTTCTTGCCCTTATGAATTACGTCGCCATCTTTTACGGGCGCGTTAATATCGGTAACTTTGTCGTCGTTAAGCGAAACCCCGCCCTGCTGAATAAGACGGCGAGCTTCACCGTTTGAGGCGCAGATGCCCGCCGCGACAAGCACGGGAATGATAGTAGCGTTTTCTACGCCGATATCTTTTTCAGGCATACTTCCGCCTCCGCCGAAAGCGGCGCGCGCCTGATTTTGGGAAGTTATCGCCTTGTCCTCTCCGTGTACAAGTTTTGTAAGTTCAAACGCAAGAACTTCCTTTGCGGCGTTGATGCGTTCGTCGTTATATTTAACAAGCTCGGCAATCTGCTCCAACGGAAGGAAAGTCAGAAGTTTAAGGCAAGTTTCAACGTCCTTATCGTCGATATTGCGCCAATATTGGTAAAATTCATAAGGACTTGTTTTATTTTCATCCAACCAGATTGCGCCCTTCTCTGTTTTGCCCATCTTCTTCCCCTCGCTTGTGGTAAGCAAAGTGAAAGTCATTGCATAAGCGGGCTTCTTTTCTTTAACCCTTATAAGGTTAGCGCCGGCAAGAATATTCGACCACTGGTCGTCGCCGCCGAGCTCTAACGCGCAGCCGTATTTTTTGAACAGAACCAAAAAGTCGTAACCCTGCATAAGCATATAGTTGAATTCAAGGAAAGAAAGACCGCGTTCCAATCTTGTTTCAAAACATTTAG
Organism: uncultured Clostridia bacterium; assembly: GCA_964594955.1. Taxonomy (GTDB): domain Bacteria; phylum Bacillota; class Clostridia; order Christensenellales; family Borkfalkiaceae; genus Coproplasma. The sequence continues at coordinate 32,165 of CAZQNK010000011.1, forward strand.
CGCGGAGCATTTCATTCACGGAAAAATGTACGCCGATATCGCGGAGAAAATCGAGATAATTCAAATTTGTCAGCCAATCGGCATTGTTGACTATAATAGCAGCGTTATCGCCTTCGAAACTGATAAACTTTGACATCTGCTTTTTAAAACATTCGACGTGATAATCTATCGTTTCACGCGTCATCATTTTACGCATATCGGTTTTGCCCGTGGGGTCGCCTATCATAGCGGTGCCGCCGCCTATCAGAATTATGGGTCTGTGACCCGCGTCCTGCATATGCTTCATTGCGATAAGCTGCATGAAGTGCCCGACGTGAAGGCTGTCCGCAGTGGGGTCGAAACCTATATAAAAAGTAACGCTTTCACTGCCCAAAAGCTTATAAAGATCCTCTTCAAATACAGTCTGTTTTACAAAACCCCGCGCACGGAGGGTATCCATTACATTAGACATTATCTTACTCCTATATAACGATTTTATCATTAATAAAAAAATTTTGCAATTAAAAAAGCGGCTCGCCTTACGGGCAAACCGCTAAATAAGCAAAATTAATATATTTGCACGGTTTTAACCCACGGAAAAACTTGTATTGCCCCAATAATAGCAATACGCCCCGTAAAGAAAACCGTTTTCAAAAGCAAAATTCTTCATATGGACAATATAGCATTAAAGTTCGGGCAATGTCAAGCTAATCTGTAAAAAAATCTTCTTTATTCAGATTTTCACGCGCTTTTTCTATCGCGCGTTTTTCAATGCGCGATATATAGGAACGCGAGATTCCCAATTTTTGCGCAACTTCCCTCTGCGGCAACGCCGCGCCGTCCTCCAAGCCATACCTGAGAGAAATAATGGCGAATTCTCTTTCAGTAAGAATGCTTTTAAGAAGAGCAACGAACTTTTCACGCTGAATACTTTTCTCCACCTGTGCAAACACGCTGTCTTCTTTTTCCGAAAGCAGATCCATTAAAGTAAGTTCGTTGCCGTCCTTATCCATTCCCACCGGGTCGGTCAGGGAAACGTTGTTTTTATGCTTTTTCCCCGAACGCAATAACATAAGGATTTCGTTTTCAATACAGCGCGCCGTGTAAGTGGCAAGCTGCGTGCCCTTTCCGTCCTGAAAGGTATTAATGGCTTTTATAAGTCCTATAGAACCGACGGACAGTAAATCATCAGTTTCGGCAGAACCGCTATATTTTTTTGCAATGTGTGCCACAAGGCGCATATTGTGTTTTATCAATTTTTCCTTCGCGGCCTCGTCCCCCGCCCGCGCAAGGGCAAGATATTTCTTCTCTTCTTCGGGCGACAGAGGTTTGGGGAAAGTACCCTTATCTTGAATTACGCCCGTAAAAAAGAATATTTTGCTGAAAAGCAAACTCAATAAACCGAAAAACATACTGCCTCCTTAGGGAATTTGTCGAAATCCCGTGTTTTATAACATATGTTTTTTACAGTTTGTACTATTCTTTTAATCAGACAAAATACAAAAGACACCGACAGAGATTTCACTCGGCCGATGCCTTTTTATTTAGATGCCTTTTTAATTAAATTAATCCAATTCGAACGCGCCCGTATAGAGCTGATAATACTTGCCCTTCTGCGCTATAAGTTGGTCGTGGTCGCCGCGTTCTATAATTTCGCCCTGTTCGAGCACCATTATCGCGTGCGAATTGCGGACGGTAGACAGCCTGTGCGCTATGACGAACACCGTTCTGCCCTCCATCAGCTTATCCATGCCCTTTTCTATCAGTTTTTCGGTTCTCGTATCGATTGACGACGTGGCTTCGTCGAGAATAAGGACGGGACATTCCGAAACCATGGCGCGCGCTATCGCGAGAAGCTGCCTTTGACCCTGCGAAAGGTTTGCGCCGTCGCCCTTTATGACGGTATCGTATTTATCGGGCAGATGATTGATAAAGAAGTCGGCGTTGGCAAGCTTTGCGGCTTTCATGCAATCTTCGTCCGTAGCGTCGAGCCTGCCGTAGCGGATATTTTCCATTACGGTACCCGTGAAGAGGTGCGTGTCCTGCAAAACCACGCCGAGGCTCCTTCTCAAATCGTCTTTATTTATGGATTTAATATCTATTCCGTCGTAAGTTATCGAACCCGACTGAATATCGTAAAAACGGTTTATAAGGTTGGTAATAGTCGTCTTGCCCGCGCCCGTGGAACCGACGAAAGCTATCTTTTGACCGGGTTTTGCATACAGGCTGATATGTTTTAAAATTACCTTTTTATCGGTATACCCGAATACAACGTCGTTGAAACGGATATCGCCCTTTAAAGGTATATATTCAAACGTTCCGTCTGCAAGAGGTTTTTTCCACGCCCATTTGCCTTTTTCATACTCGCCGTGCGTAAGCGTTATGTCGCCGCCCTTATCCTCGGGAGCGGTATCGACCATCTCGAAAATTCTTTCCGCACCCGCAAGAGCCATAACTATGGCGTTGAACTGTTGGGAAACCTGCTGGACAGGCATATTGAACTGACGGGAATACATCAAAAACGAAACGAGCATGCCCGCCATAAGAGCCATACGGTTTTCTACGGTGCTGAAATGAACGTACATGGAAAGGAGCGACGATTCCCCCGCGAGAGCCATCAAAAGCACGCCCGCTATGGCGACGAGAACGTACTGCACGTAGCCCAAGTTATTGTTGACGGGTCCCAAAATGAACGAATAGGAATTGGCTTCCCTGCCCGCCTCGTTGAGTTCGTCGTTGAGAACCTTGAACCGCTCGCGCGCCTTCTGTTCGTGGCAGAAAACTTTTATGACTTTCTGACCTTCCGTCATCTCCTCAACGTAGCCGTTCAGCGCACCCAAAGCCTTTTGGTGAACGAGATAGTACTTAGCCGATTTGCCGCCTATATATTTGGTAGCTAAAACCACGACAACAAGCACGGCCAAGACCACGATAAGCAAGGTTACGCTGTAATAAATCATAAACGCGAGCACAGCCAAAAGGGTTATGACGGACGAAACTATCTGCGGTATCGTCTGGGTCAAAAGCTGGCGCATAGTATCGACGTCGTTGGTGTAAAGGCTCATTAAATCGCCGTGGGTGTGCGTATCGAAGTATTTGAGCGGCAAAGTCTGCATTTTTACAAACATGTCGTCGCGCATCTTTCTCAAAGTGCCCTGCGCAATATACATCATTATCAGATTGTATAAAAACGAAGAGAGCGCGCCGATAAAGTATATGCAGCCCATGGCTATTATGTTGGGGTATATTATTCCCTGCATATCCGCATTGACGCCTTTGTCAATAAGTTCGGTTATTATGACTGAAATGCGCGAAGCGGCGGTTACGTTCGCAACCGAGGCGAGCAACACGAAAACCACAACGCAGGCGGTCGCCAACTTATTGTTGCTGAAAGCGTAAGATAAAAGTCTTAAAAAAGTTTTCATGGGGTTTTTGGCGCGTTTGCCGTCTTTAAACCCTTTTTTCAAAGAAATATCAGCCATTTTCGGTTCCTCCTTCGTCGCTGCCTTTCATCTGCGATTCGTAAACTTCGCGGTATATTTCGCTCGACTTCAAAAGTTCGTCGTGCGTGCCGACGTCTACTATTCTGCCTTCGTCCATTACTAAAATTTTGTCCGCGTCCTGGACGGAGGCTATACGCTGGGCAATTATTATTTTCGTCGTATCGGGGGCGTACTTCCTTAAAGCGGCGCGTATGTCCGCGTCCGTCTTGGTGTCCACCGCAGAGGTCGAATCGTCGAAAATAATCACGTTGGGCTTTTTTAAAAGCGCGCGCGCTATGCAGAGCCTTTGCTTTTGTCCGCCCGAAACGTTTACGCCGCCCTGACCCAAATCGTAATCATAGCCGCCGGGCAAAGCGTCGATAAACTCTTCCGCGCTAGCCTGCCGAGCCGCAAAGCGCAAGTCCTCGTCGGAGGCGTTCTCGTCGCCCCAGCGCAGGTTTTCGGCGACCGTGCCCGAAAAGAGGACGTTCTTTTGCAAAACCATCGCGACTTTATTGCGGAGCGAGTCTAGTTCGTAATTTCTGACGTCCACCCCGCCTACTTTGACCGTTCCCTTGGAAGCGTCGTACAACCTCGGAATGAGGGAAACGAGCGAGGTTTTGCCCGAACCCGTCGCGCCGATAATGCCGACCGTTTCGCCCGAATCTATGTGCAGGGTTATATCCTGCAACACGTCCAGGTCGGCTTTTTGGGAATATGCGAAATCCACGTCGTAAAAATCTATGGAGCCGTCCCTGACTTCCGAAACGGGATTTTCGGGTTTGGGCAACGTGGTTCTTTCATTGAGTACTTCGCAAATTCTGTCCGCAGAGCCTTTTGAAAGGGATATGAAGTTCAAAGTCATCGCAACCATCATAACGCCCGAAAGTATCTGGGCGGAATATTGCACGAGGGTTTGGATATCCTTGGGTTCTATTCCGTTGCCGAAGCCCGTGAAGTTGCCGACGTACATGTTCGAACCGATAGTCAAAATCAGGATATTGACTACGAACATAACCAACGTGACGCAGGGCGACATTATCGTAAGTATTCTTTCGGCTTTCACCGACCATTTATACACTTCGCCCGTGGCATTTTTCATTTTGTTTATCTCGGTATCCTCGCGCACATACGATTTAACCACGCGTATAGCCGTTAAATCTTCCTGTACTACAGAGTTTAAATCGTCGTAACGCAAGAACATCGTTCTGAAATAGGGAACGACCTTAAACATACATATGGCTACGACAACGCCCAAAACGACCGCCGCTCCGCCGAAGATAACTGCCATCATGGGTTCAATAAACAGCGTCATGACTATGGAGGATATAAACAAAACGGGGGCGCGCACCAACATTCTTATGCACATCTGGTAGGCGTTCTGCACGTTGGATACGTCGGTAGTTATGCGCGTTATGAGGCTGGACGTGGAGAAGTTGTCTATGTTTGCAAACGAATAGGTCTGCAAATTGTTGTACATATCTTCCCTGAGATTGTGCGCGAACCCGCACGAAGCTTTTGCCGAAAGTCTGCCGCCGACGACGCCGCAAGCAAGCGCGGCAAGGGCGCATACCACCATTATCGCGGCATAAATTAAAAGTTTGGAAACGTCTATCTCATTCGTTTCGCCTTGCGCCAGACCTTGTATTTCGCCCACGACAAACGTCATTATAAACGGTATGATTATTTCCATAACCGCCTCGCCCACCATTACTATCGGGCAGATAATCGAAGGAGTTTTATATTCCCTTACGCTCTTTAATAATGTCTTTATCATAAAACCTCCTGCTTGGAAATTGAATCAATTATTTTATTTAAAAGTTTTTCAAACTGATTCTGTTCGTCCTCAGTCAATGCCGATTGGATTAATACGTCGCAATTGTCTATTAAAAGTTTTTTCTTTTTGCATATATCAATGCCCTTTTGCGTCAATTCGATATATTTTGTTCTCGCATCATCCTCAGCAACGGTGCGTACGACAAACCCGTCTTTTTCAAGATTTGTCAACAAAGTCGAAACCGACGAAGCGCGGAGATTGACTTCTTTTTCAATATCTCTCTGACGGACGCGCTCGCCCTTAAGCGTCGCCTTGCGTATACATATAAGCGCGTGCAACTGAACGGGCGTAATTCCGTATTCGGCAAACAATACGTTATTATCCCTGCACATTTGTCTGTGCAAAAAACTTAATTTACCAAATAGTCTTTTATTTTCCACCGCATGCCCTCCTTAAAAAACAATTACTTCGAAATCGGATATTTCGAAATCGAAGTAATTATAATAACAATAAAATTTAAAGTCAATGTATTACAAAATTAAATCAAAAAAAGCTATTTGAATACAAATATTTTCAATAATTGTGATTATTTGGCATACTGATCAGTTTTAGGTTTATTCCCGCGCGGTGTAACAAATTTAATGTTACGCATAGTACTATGCTAATGCCAAATATTGCATCTACAAGCGTTCAAACGAATAAAAAAGCTTAGAATATCCCCCTAATCTTACCGTTATTGTAGCTACAGTTATTTAATATTTATCGTCGATTGCGCCGAACTGTCAAAATTATATGCGGGTACATATGTCGATATATTTATATATAATTTTATATATAATATTTTTTACGGATTGTCCGGCGGCTATTGAGCATACAAAAAAGACACCGAAAACACAATATTTTCGGCGTTTTATCGGCATCCTTTTCGGACCCGAAATATGGTGACCCCTTTGAAGTTAAAGGCGAACTATTCAGTTGGTCAAACGTCACTTTCTTTGACTGTCCTTTAT
>CAZQNK010000012.1:0-18343 GCA_964594955.1 uncultured Clostridia bacterium
TTTTAACGAGCGCGACGACGCCGTCCTTAATTCCTATGAAAACCATATCGACAATTAATGTAAACAAGCCGGAAAGTACGGGCTCAACCTGAAGATTCCCGAAATTGACATTGATTTGCCCATATATTATGGCAACTATCATATACACCACAATATAATAAATTATATTTGCAAAAAAAGTCCAAAAACATTTGAATTCAAACGGGAACATCATAAACCAATTATATTCTTTTTTATCGGACTCAATCATTCTGAAAATGGGGTTGACTAAGACGTCAACAATGATTCCGAGTATTATACCAATGACGACTATACGGTCCAAAGTGTCCATGACAGTGGACGAAAAACCGAAAACCATAAAGAATGATACGGCTCCCACGAACCACCATTTAATGAATAAGGCTTTTATCCAAAAAGGAATTGTCGCCAATTTATCATGCTTATAAGGATTGAACTTCTTATCCATTCCCTCATAATCATTATTTGCGGCGAATCCGGAATCGTCTGAAAAAAATTGCTCGTCCTTTAAAATGGCAACAAGTTCCTCTGTTTCTTTAACTTTAAGATCATAATAATTGCTTATTTTATCTTCATCCGTATCTTTTTTTCTTTTATTACTCATAAAGCCCTCAACAAAAAAAACGGCCGGCAAAGAACTTCTGCCGGCTGTTAAAAGTCTTAAAATTTATCATTCACCGGTCGTATCGATTTCCTCGTTCAACTGAGAAGAAGCGATCTCTTTCCTGGTATTGATCTTTCTAATCAATCTACTATATAAAGGCAACGTAGCCAACGACACCACGCAAATCGCCAAAAGAACTATATGCGCAATAGTATCGTTTAACGATGCAAAATGTTTAGGATAGTCCAATATAGTTTCATTTTGCAATGCCATATAATTTGACGTATTAATATAATACAGGCAATCCATGCCAATCATTACGGCAAAAAATACGAACACTAAAGCAATAAATATTTTATTGGGTTTTTTCCGTTTGGGAAACGCGTTTAAAAATAACGCTAAAACCAGCACGGAAAGCAGGCAGTTTATGAATACGGCAAGCCCGCCCCACTCTATTTTAAAATCATCAGTAATCGTGATCGATAAATTGCGAAGACAAATAAGATATACTATGCTCGTTACTAACGTTAATACAAGAGGGATCATGTGCGGCTTACGTTTTAATGAAACAATTTTTTTTCTGAACCATTCTTTAACCGACGAACCGAAATTCGAATGTTTAGCTTGCTCAACTTTTACATTTTCGTTTTCTGACATATAAATACCTCTTATCTTATCGCCTTTCCGGGCAGATCTCCTTGCGGTAACTCAAAGAAATGCATCTTTTCGGGATCGAAACCGATTTCAATTTGTTCGCCGGGATTATAATTGCACCAACTTGCAAACTTACAAACAATATTTTTTATACCGCCGACTTTACCGTGAACCAACGTATTCATTCCAAGATTTTCATTATTGGTGATATGAAGTTTTACATGACCGTCGCGCGTTACGTTTTCGGGGCGAACGCCCAAAATAACTTTTGAACCGACATAATCCTTCAAAGTTTCCTTCTGGCGGTCATTTAACGGATATTCAAATAAATCGCATTTAAACATGTCATCGCCAATAGTTCCTTCAAACATATTCATGGGAGGAAGCCCGATGAAAGTCGCCACGAACGTATTGACCGGATTTTCATATAAATCCAAAGGCTTGCCTATCTGTTGCACATGTCCCATGGACATGCAAACAATTCTGTCGGCAAGGGTCAAAGCTTCCGTCTGGTCATGGGTAACATACATCATCGTCGCGTTCAACTTCTTATGGAGAAGCATGATTTCGCGCCGCATCGATCCGCGCAGCTTCGCGTCAAGGTTGGACAAAGGTTCGTCGAAAAGGAAGACTTTGGGGTTACGGACTATGGCACGTCCCATCGCAACACGCTGGCGCTGACCGCCTGAAAGCTGTTTCGGCTTTTTATTGAGCTGGGATTTTAAGTCGAGAATCTCGGCCGCAGCCATAACTTTTCTATGTATTATCTCTCTATTCTCTTTGCGGAGAGTGAGAGAAAACGCCATGTTTTCATAGATCGTCATGTGGCCGTACAGCGCATAGTTCTGGAAAACCATCGCTATATCCCTGTCCTTGGGAGGAAGACGGGTGCAATCCTTTCCGTCGATAAGGAGTTTACCGTTTGTAATATCTTCAAGTCCTGCGACCATGCGGAGAGTGGTTGACTTACCGCAACCGGAAGGGCCAACCAAAACGATGAATTCTCCGTCGGCTACATCGAGGTTAAAGTCGTAAACCGCCTGAACGCCCCCGTCATATATCTTATCAAGATGTTGAATATTTACCTCGGGCATTATTCCACCTCCTTAACCGGCGCGTTTTGTCCGTTGACGGACGCATCTTCCAAGTCCAATTCTTTGATTGCTTTTTCCACCGATACTTCGCCGTTTTCAAGTTGTTTGTTAAAATGTTCCAACTTTGTAGACCGTATAAAACCGACCACGCCCGACGCTATGAGGCAACCCGCAGACAACGCAAGATATAAAACCAATAATATACAGCATGCCGTTGTATTCAGATCTATACCGAAATAATGATTACTCATAACGTTCTCAAAACTGCCCGAAAGAAACCAGGTAATTCCGCTTGCCGCGAATACGGGGCCGAATATCAGTCTTAATATTTGAACTGCGGCGAGCGCCCAAAGCAGGTAGCTGAATTTTTTGACGTATCCTTTGACGCCCACAGACGAATAAAACACCAAAAGTAAGACGACAAGCGTAAGTATTACGGAAATGCCTATTTCGATAGTATAAAAATAACTGTTATTCATGCTGTAAAAAAGCATAAAGTACAGGCAATTGAACGCCAGCCCTAAAAGCGCGAGATTAGCCGCCAGCTTGTTGGTTTTGTACCGCATTACATCCTTTTGAATGATTTTACGGTTATCCGAAATGTTTTTCATTTAAGCCACCTCCTTGACAAGTCCGTTTGAAAGAAGAGCTTTTTCGCCTTTCATCAGCTTGATTTTCCAAACCAGGTTCAGAACAAGCGTCGCGGCATTAACGAGAATTAATGCGAACAATACATAGCCGATTGCAAACATCGTGACGGAATCGTTGCACACAATATCGTAAGAATTGGAAGCTGAGTCATATGACGCCTCGGAAGCTTCCTTCAAAACCGTCCAATCGATATCCGTTTTGAACGCATTAAGGCAAACCGAAATTTCAACGAAAGAGAATATCGCGAATACCACTGCGCAAACGGTAACCAAACAGATGCTTACATAATTTGAAATATAATAATTCCTGTTCTTATTGCAGGACGTTATATACAACGTTACAGTAACTAAAAGATAAATAATGCTGACTACGAACAGAACGTCGTTAAAGTTCTGCGCAGTGTTATAAAAATTCACCCCGCCTATTTTATAGGTGACATTGTTGTCATCTAATATACTTGTGGACTGCTTCGTATATTCACCGCCGATAGCATACAGCTTATAAGTATCCGCAAGGCTGCCGCTGAAAAATATCAGCGCATAGACCACGGTAAGAGCCCCCAAAATAAGCGTTATCAGCATCAGAATTTTCTGAAATTTTATCTGGCTTTTCATAGATCATTTTCCCCAAATATTTTGTCCGTGTGCCCGCCCTGAAGCGGGCACACGCCAAAATAACATTCTTTTCGCCGAAAATCGGCAGGTTGCATATTATAAGTTATAACCGAATCCGTAATAAATAATGTCAAGCAATACGTTTCTATAAATACCGCTGCTATTACCGAACAAGTTGCTGGTAAGTATCGAATAATCATTTTTGATCGTAGAAGCGTCGACCGATGAATAAGGCAACGTGGTAGGAACGCTTGTATACCACAAATTATCTTTGTCGATTGTAAGATTTACGTGCTTAATCACTCCGTTAGCAAGAGCGTTACCGACAATTGACGCGCCTTCAAGTCCGCACTGTGCCGTACATTGATATTCGAAACCTTGGTTCTTGTTACCTATAGGAAGAGCCGCGCCGAGGAATCCGCGGGCGAAGTCGGTATAGTTTGTCTGAAGGGAATTCAAATCGCTTCCGAAATCACTCATCTTTAATGTACTGCCGTTTTTGGTCGTTACTGCTTCTCCGCGGAAGAACGCCAATACGTCGTCCGTAAGAGTGGGGATCTGGGTTCCCTTGTAAGCGGTTCCCGAATAAACTTTATTCTTAAATACAAAGTACTGACTTGCATATTCGGACTTTACGTGATATTGGGTAGATCCCTCATACTTTTCAGCCACAGTATCTAAAGAAACAGATGACGCCTCGGTTGCATACCAGAAACCGTCTTTCGAAGTATTTGACGTAGCCTTAGGGCCGAAAGTTGCAACTATCTGTCCGTCGTTGGAATACAGATAATCTATGAACGCAAGAACTGCCGCGAGTTTTTCGGAATCATTCTTTACAGACGCATAAGGAACGCAGAAGCCCGTATTCTTGACGGAACGCCAGCTTTCAGTGAAACGCATGGTAGTATCTTTTTTACCGTCGTCATCGGTATCCCACTTGGAAACGGGAGTAACTACGGGGGCAAAATCATAATACTCGGAGCTCATGTCGAATCCCGAACGGGTCTGGGTCTGCACATAGTCGTACATCATCATAGTCTGCGCTTTGCTTGCGGCATAAGTGGAAGGAGTACCGTTCATATTATCTGCAAGATACAGCAAACCTTCGGCAACAAGATAATGCATATTTTCCATTGCGTCATAGGTGGAGGTGGAAGTACGCGCGTCGATAAGTTCGCCCGTGCTCTTACCGCTGATATAAGCAAACTGATAACGGGACGTCATGCCGCGTATGCCGTAAAGTTCGCCCGCCAACCCGTAAAGGTCGCTGTTACGCTGCGTCGTATTCTGACGTCCGGCAATTGCAAAGAGATTAGCGGTATCCGCGATTCCGTTTTCATCCGGCGTAAGAATAGATTGGTTAGTAACTAAGCAACGGCTGAGCGCAACAAGAAGATCTACGTCCCATGCGGCGTCTTCGCCAACGAAAACGTCCGAGCGTGTAGCATATGCCTTCGTAGTGCCCGCTTCGTCCGCGCAATACGTTACGTCAATATATTCGCGGAGAATGGAAACAAGCTGCGCGCCCGTTACGGCGCCGCTCTTGGCATTGATAGCCGCGTTCATTATATCGACTATATTACCGCTTTCGCCCGTATAAGCCGTTCCCGCGGCAGCGACATAAGCCGCACCGAGAGGCGTGCCCTCATCTTTAACGGCGGCAAGCGCCTTTGAATACAGTATATAAATTTGTTTTGTCTTGGATACGTCGGTAGGATCGGTCGCTTCTATCGTCCAATCTTCGCTGCCCATATACGCAACAGCGTAAGCTTTGGTTCCGTCAATCGTAAGTTCGTCGGTATAGCCTTTTTCAGACGAATGTAATCCGTTTTTAGCCTGTGCCTGCGCCGCGAACGTCACCGTTGAAGTGAGCGCGCCGGTATCCAACAGGTCTTTGACCCAGATCCTGTTCATCAGCTCGTACTTTTCGATATCGTCGTTTCCGTCAAAATAGGGAGCGTAATACATAGCGCCCGTAGAAGTATCGGAAGTGAGCGACAACTGTACTATGGGATTAGCTTCAAGGAACGCCTTATAGTTGGGCATATAATCGAGATAAAGATTGAGATCCAGGAAGGTCGGATTGTTAGTACCCGAAGAAATAGCTTCGGTTACTATCGCGTCAGAGCTTGCGGTAAGGATATCATAATTACCCATTGTAGTTAAGTTATCGGTTACCTGCTTATCGGAGTTCAATCCCGTAGCAACGTTTTTAAACGTCAATCCAAGATCTTCGCCCATTGCTTGCCAGGCAGGTTTCACGCTGGTAGAGGTATAAGTGTTGCCGTCCAGCATCTGAACGCTGCCCGAAATTTGTCCCGAAGCATATGATACCTGTCTTGCCGCTTTGTCGCTGTCGCAGACATTCATACGAAGAACGGTTGTAGCGGGATAAGTCGACGCAACGGTGAGTTTTGTCTGTGTTGCCGAGCTTGTCGAAGCACTGCCTGCGTAATATTTATACAGACTGACCCAAGCCGTTTTCATCTTATTTTCAAACGCGCTCATATAGTTCGAATTAAGGTACGTTACCACCGCAGAACCGCTGGAAGGAACGTAATTCAATGCAGAACTGCCGGTAATAGCCGAGAACGCAAAAGACGAGTTCTTTTCGACCACGCCATCAGACGAGGTAACGTTGTAGTTGCCGGGGACGTCCATATCACCCGTACCGACCGAGGGCTCAGGATCCGGTGTGGGTATAACGGTTTCGGGATTATCGGCACAAGCTGCAAACGATACAACCATCGACCCCGCCATAACGACCGATACGGCCGCCATAGCCAATTTTTTGAATTTGTTCATAATTTTTCTCCTTTTTTCTCCTTAATTTAAATATTTTTATCTGCAAGAGAAAAGCAGATATTAACAATCAAAACCGATTTAATGATTTTACTCTTTGACGCCGCCCATGTTGACGCCCTTGGCAAAATACTTTTGTATGAAGGGATAAATTGCCAGAATAGGAATAACCGCACAGACAACCATTGCATAGGCAACGCCGAGAGCGGACGAAGTATTCGACCAGGTCCTATCGGCAGGACTATATTCATCGCTGCCCGTGAGGGGAGTCCACTTATTCAGGTGATCTCTTATGTATACTTGCACGGGCCAGGACTCAGGTTGGTTCGTCATCATACGGAACGACCAATAATAACCGTTCCAACGGGATATTCCGAAGAAAAGAGCAACCGTTGCAATTGTCGCTTTGCTCATGGGGATATAAACCTGCAACAATATCTGCAATTCCGTCGCGCCGTCGATCCTTGCCGCCTCCTCAATCTCGGAGGGAACTCCCTCAAAGGCATTGCGGAGAAGGATTATATTGGACGCATTCATACCCATGGCAAAGATAACAAGCCATTTGACATCTACATAGCTGTCCCACATAGACTCATCGGCTATCGTGCCCAGCGTGGCGATATTGGCAAATACTTTACCGGTTGCGACATAGTTTGAATATTGCGCTACGATACCTGCCGAAAACCACATCGTAAAGACAAGGAAGAAGTTAAAACCATGCCTGCCCAAAAGTCTTTTTTTGGAAAGGGCATACGCGCCGAGAATGGAATAAATCATGCACCAAAGAGTACCGATAAACGCAACGAACAGCGTGTTTGCATAGCTTACCCAGAACGAGTTGGAAGATAATACATACATGAACGATTCGCCCGAAAAACCCGCGGGCAAAAGCGTTACCTGTCCCAATTCAACCTTACTACCTTCGCTAAACGAAGCACTCAGCGCATAAATCAGAGGGTACAGGCACATCAAGGCAAACGCTATCAATAAAACGTACGCTATAATTTTAAATATCAATTCGGATACTTCCATTTTTCTTTTCATAGCCGTTTCTCCTTAATATAGCGATACGTTAGACGCTTTTGACGCAATCTTATTTGCCCCGATTACCAAAATCATGCCGATAAGGTTGTTCACCATTTCGGCCGCCATGCCGTAGCCGTTGCCCCATCCCGATTGCATCGTCAACGTTGAAACAACGGTAGCGACTTCTTCGTTATTGGAAGTTGTAAGCAGATAAACCTTTTCATAGGAAACGGAAAGCAATCCGCCTATCTTCATGATAAGCATTATAACAACGGTAGATAAAATACTCGGTAGGACAACGTAGCGCATCTGCGCCATCTTGCCCGCCCCGTCGATCTGCGCGGCCTCATAAGAAGTGGGCGACACTGCGATTACCGCAGCAAAGAATACGATAGAATCATAGCCGGCATGTTCCCATAAATCTGTTATTACAAATAACGACCTGTAATAATATATCGAAGAAATCAGACCGTTTTTCGCCTGTGATGCCAAAAACGAATTGTCGCCCGCGATCGCGACCAACAGGCGCGATACAACGCCCATTTCAGAGCCTCCGACGGTTTCGGCGCGGAACATAGTCAATGCAAGCGTAGTTACGATAACGGTGGACAAGAACTTAGGCAAATATACGCAAACCTGCAAAATGCTTCTTGTAATATTGGAACGCACTTCATTGAAAAATAACGCAATAATTATAGGCACGGGAAATCCGAACAAAAGGTTATAGAACGCTATTGTAAAAGTATTCCTGAATGCCCGCCAAAACTCCGCCATTCGCACAGAGCCTGCCGACGTGCCGTCTCCAAAAAGAATCATTCTGAAATACGTAAGTCCGTACCAATCCTGTTCGCTGGTTTCTACCGCAGTATCAAGGTTTTTGAATGCGCCCATCAACTCATACATAGGCATATATTTCCACAAGAAATATATGAGGAGCATGGGCACAAGCATTACATACAGCCGCCAGTCTTTCAGAATTGTCAAACCCGTCGTTTTCCAATGATTCTTTTCGGTTTCATCCCTTACCCGTTGTTCGGCCGGCATTGAATAAGTGCCTGCCGCTTCATCATAGATAAGGAAATCGTCACATTTGAGTTTGAACATTGAAACTTTTCCTCCATATCACTTAAAAATTTAAGTAATTTATTTGTAATGCGGTTTTCCCCGCGTTTTACCTTTTACATTTATCGGTGTTATCTATACAATAACGCCGAATAAAAGAGCCGCGGCTCTTTTATTATTTAGAATTTTTACAATACCATGCGTTTTACAACTGTTTCAGGATAATTTATAGACGTGCCGTCTGTTAATTATCCAATCCGTCGTCCCATCTTTTCAATATAGACAAGCTTTCTTCGTCGATCTCCGAAAAATCATGCCCGTAAGTATCTTCTTTCTGCTTCTCTTTACGTTCTTTGTCCATTCGTTTAAGATAAGAAACCTGGTCTTCCCACAGCCCGTCCAATCTTCTCAATAATAAAACGACTATCTCGGCGATAACCAAGGTTAAAAGCCCCGAATCGCTCAATCCGCAAAATTTACCCAGAAAAATTAAAAAATTGCCTTCAAATAGGGTTGCGATAACCGTCCTGCCTAAGCACATCAAAATCCAGCCCATAGCGACAAATAAAAATGTTATATACCAACTTGACGTTATTCTTTCTTTGCCGGCTACCGCTATAAATATAAGCAATAAAGCCATAAACGAATTGCCTATTGCGTAGACTATCCAATTCTGCCAGGATAGTCCGTAAAACCAACAATACATAAGTCCGTCAAGGATACAATAAAAAATTGCCCACCAACCCCATCTGACCATTACAAGCAAAATTATCGGCAAAGCAAAAGAGAGAGTAAAATATGCGCTATCCGCAAACCAATAACGCGAAGCTAAATATATTATTCCCTCCGAAAATACAAGTATAACGGCAAAAAGAAAAAGGTCGGTTAACCGATATTGCCCAAACGATATTAATCTTGAACCATTTTTACGCATTTTTTCTATAATCGGACATTTTCCGAACCGATAATATGATACATTCTTTCACTTTACTAATACATTATATCATACATTTTTTAAAAATCAATACTTTTTTGATTGTTTCACGGATTTTTATGTGATATACTCGTTGTATACTCTTATTAAGATTGCGCGGATTTTTTTGCGGCATACCTTTATTAAGATTTAACAGGTTTTTCAAGGAGTTTTCATTATGAAAGAGCTGACTGTAACGCCGTCTGAAAATTTACAGAATATTTTGGATAATATAACCGAACCGACCGCCATATATTTGACGAAGGGCGTTTACCGCAACAAAATACGGATAAGCGCCGACGATTTGACCATTATAGGCGAAGAGCGTGAAACAACCGTTATCACATTCGACGACTACGCCCGTAAAATTCACGCGGACGGCAGGGAATACAATACCTTCCGCACATATACCGCGTGCGTTACGGGCGAGGGCGTGAAACTTTTTAATCTTACCGTAGAGAACTCCAATACAGACCCGAAAACCGTAGGGCAATGCGTGGCTCTTTCGGTAAACGCCAAGGATTTTTATGCGGAAAACGTTTGCCTGCGCTCCACACAGGACACTTTGTTCCTCGCCCCCTTCCCCGACGACCTCGTGGTCAGGTACAGAGGATTCATTCCCGAAGACCAATTGTATATGGACGGAACCTCGCGGCACGTCTTTAAAAACTGCCGCATAGAGGGAACCGTTGACTTTATTTTCGGGGGAGCGGAGGCATACTTCAAGGACTGCGAAATAATCTCTCTCTGCGACAACCGCAGCGCTGGATATATAGCGGCGCCCTGCCACCACCTTGTGCAGGAGGGCGGATTTTACTTTATCGGCTGCAATCTGACGTCGCGCGGGGCTGCGGACGGCAGCGTGTTCCTTGCACGCCCGTGGCGCGATTTCGGAAAATGCGTATTTATAAACTGTAACGCAGGCAGACACGTCAACCCCGGATTGTTCGATAAATGGAACGATACAGACCGCGATAAGACGGCAAGATTTTATTACGGCGGACTGAAATGCGATTTTACGCCCGCGCCCGTTAAATGGGCAAGACCGCTGGACGATAAAGAAGTTGGAAATATTATATTGCGGACGGAAGAGCGTTTAAAGAATTTTAAATTGTAAATATGTCAAAAAACAGCGAAACGCCGCGGGCTTAAAAGCCCGCGGCGACGTTTTATGCCGTTTTTATAAAGTTAATCGTTAAAACCGAAGTATTCCGCAGCGTTGTTGTAGCAAACGTCCTCAACAATCTTGCCGAGGCGGGGCAGCTCCTGCGCGGGATACTGTCCGCTTTCAACCAAACGCCCGAACATCTGGCAAAGCAGCCTTCTGTAATATTCATGGCGGGGATATGCAAGGAAGGAGCGGCTGTCGGTAAGCATGCCGACCGACTGGGAAACAAGCCCTACCTGCATCAAAGTTTCAAGATTCTGGCGCATGCCGTCCTGCTGATCGAGGAACCACCAGGCAGTGCCGACCTGTACCCTGCCCTTGACGCCTTCCTTCTGGAAACAGCCCGCAAGCACCGTAAGCGCATAATTGTCGCGGGGGTTCAGGCAGTAAAGAATGGTTTTGGGAAGGGAACCGTCCTTATCTATCTCGCCGAGGAGGGCGGACAGTTTTTCCATATAAACGGCGTCCTCGATAGCGTCGAAGCCCGTATCAGGCCCGATTTTTTCAAGCATGAGTTTGGAATTGTTGCGGAGAGCGCCTATATGGTACTGCTGCGTCCAGCCGTATTTAGAGTATTCATGCGCAAGGAACACGAGGATATATCCCTTGTATTTATCCTGTTCTTCAAGGGAAATTTTTTCACCCTTCATGCCCTTTAAGAACACGGCGTTGGCTTCCTCATACGTTGCGGGGGCATAGCAAACCACGTCCAGCGCGTGGTCGGAAAGCTTGCTGCCCATGCTGTCGAAGAATTTAATTCTTTCGGCGAGAGCCGAGCACAAATCTTCCAAGGTTTCGATGGGCTTGCCCACGACGCCCGCAAGTTGGTTTACCCAGCTTGCAAACCAGCCGAGTTCGACGTTGATAGCCTTGTCGGGACGGAACGCGGGACGCACGCGCACTTTGAGCGTGGGATCGGCGTTCATTTTCGCGTGCCATTCGAGGGAATCGACGGGGTCGTCGGTAGTGCACACCGTCTTTACGTTGAATTTATACATCATCTCGCGCGCGGTGAGCGTTTCAAGCACTTTATTCGCCTTGTTCCAGATGACTTCGGCGTTTTCCTTGTTGATTATCTCTTCTATGCCGAAATATCTGCGCATTTCAAGGTGCGACCAGTGATAGAGGGGATTGCCGACGAAATAGGGCATGGATTCGACGAACTGCAAATATTTTTTATAGTCGTCGTCGGGGCCCGAAATGGAATCCTCCTCATATCCGCGCGCGCGGAGAGCGCGCCACTTGTAGTGGTCGCCGTACCTGTCGCCCGCGCCGAGCCATACTTCCGTCAGGTTGCGGAATTTTTTGTCTTCGTAAATTTCCTTGGGCTGCAAATGGCAATGATAATCTATTATGGGCATGTTTTCCGCGTGCTCATGATATAACTTTTTAGCCGTTTCGGTGTCAAGGAGAAAGTCTTTATCCATAAATTCTTTCATTAAAGCGTTACCCCCGTTTTGAAAATTGCTATTTCTTTGGTGTGATTTATTTCGTTTTTAGTCTGTTTGCCGTTTGCGACGTCCACTATTAAATCGATAAGCTTATCAAGCTGGGTATTAAAGTCGGAATCGAGCACGGCGCCCGCGTTAAAGTCTATCCAGTTCGACTTGTTCTTCGCAAGATCGGAATTGGTGGCTATCTTTAAAGTGGGAACGAAACCGCCGAAGGGCGTGCCCCTGCCCGTCGTAAAGAGAACGAGGTGACAGCCCGCCGCCGCGATGTTGGTTACGGCGCACATATCGTTGCCGGGGCCGTTCAAAAGATTCAGACCCTTGGAAGTTACAAAGCCGTCGTCGAACACGACGTCCTCTACGGGACCCGAACCCGATTTTTGCGTACAGCCGAGGGATTTATCCTCCAGAGTGGTGATTCCCCCCGCCTTATTGCCCGGCGACGGGTTCTCATAGACGGTCTGTCCGTTGCGGCGGAAGTAGTCCTTGAAGTCGTTTATAAGCTTTACGACCTTTTCGAAAGTAGCTTCGTCCTTGGCACGGTTCATTAAAAGCTGCTCCGCGCCGAACATTTCGGGCACTTCCGAAAGAACGGTGGTGCCGCCCGCAGCCACGATATAGTCGCTGAAAAGCCCGACGAGGGGATTTGCGGTAATTCCCGAAAGTCCGTCCGAGCCGCCGCACTTTAAACCCACTTTGAGGCAGGATATATCCCTTTCAACGCGCTTATCATTCTTTATTACGTCGGCTATTTGCTTTAAAAGCGCGACGCCGCTTTCAATCTCGTCCTCCACTTCCTGGCAAACGAGGAATTTTATCCTCGATTCGTCAACGCCGCCGAGTCCCGCGCGGAAAGCCGACATCTGGTTGTTTTCACAACCCAGACCGAGCACGAGCACGCCGCCCGCATTGGGATGGCGGACCATCTTCTGCAAAATGAGTTTGGTGCGCTCGTGATCGTCGCCGAGCTGGGAACAGCCGTAGGGGTGGGTATAAGCGAATATGCCGTCGTAACCCTCGGTGCCGTACCTTTCCCTGAAAGTTTCCAGAATGAGTTTAGCCTGTCCGTTCACGCAGCCCACGGTGGGGATTATCCAAAGCTCGTTCCTTATGCCGACGTCGCCGTTGGCGCGGGGATATACCCAAACTTTGCGGCTTTTGACGGGCTTTACGTCCGTGGGAACTTTGTTGTAGGAATATTCCAGATTTTCCGAAAGGTTTGTGCGCACATTGTGTGTGTGAACATGTTCGCCCGCCGCTATATCGGCAGTGGCACAGGCAATGGGATTGCCGTACTTTATTATGTTTTCGCCCGTCTTTATGGGGCGCAGAGCGAATTTATGTCCCTTGGTGATATCCTCTATAAGGGTCACGCCCTCATGCGCTTCACCCTTTTTGAGATCGCACAGGGCAACGGCGACGTTGTCCTGCGGATTGATTATTATAGTATTTTTAACCATTTACAAATTCCTCAACAGCCTTTTTCATGCCCTTGGTGCCGATAGCTTCGAGATATTTGGCGACGGTTGCGGTAATTTCGGGATGAATTTCATTCATATTCATCCCCCACGCCTCCGTCCAGCCGAGAGCCTTTTTGGCAAGGCACTTATAACAGCCGTCGAAGCCGTCCCAAAGCTCCTTCCATTTCGCAAGGTATTCGGGATCGTCCTTGAGCGCGATATCTTCTTCACCCCTCTTGCCCTTGTGGAAAGTTACGAGCGCCGCGAACGAGAACAGCAGATGTTGGGGAAGTTCGCCCTTGATGCGGACATAGTCCGTGAGCGTGGGCAAAAGACGGGTTTTGAATTTTGTGGTGGAGTTGAGCGCGATAGACATCAATTCATGACGGATGAAGGGGTTCTGATATCTTTCGATAACGGAATTTGCAAACGCCGTCATCTGGTCCTGCGGAAGGTCGATAGTGGGATTGACCTCTTCAAATACGAAATCGCGCACAAACTTGCCGATGACGGGATCGTTTACCGCTTCGCCGACGGTATCTATTCCGCTGAGGTATGCAATGGGCACCATGGCCGTGTGCGAGCCGTTGAGTATTTTAACTTTTCTCTGCTTGTAGGGTTTGATGTCGTCCGCGAAGATGACGTTGAGCCCCGTAGAGTCGGCGGGCAGAACTTTCTGTACGAAAGGTTCTTTTTTAAGCACCCAAAGGTGGAAAATTTCGCCCTTTACCACGTTATTGTCGATATATCCCGTTTCCTTCCGTATTTCTTCTATCTCGTTTTTGGGATAGCCGGGCACTATGCGGTCAACAAGCGTGGACGTATAGTGGTTTGCCTTTTGCACCCACTCTATGAACTTTTCATCCATGTTGTTTATTTTCGCAAGCTCGGTAAGGCATCTGTACAGCTCGTCCCCGTTGTTGTCGATAAGTTCGCAGGGAATTATCGCAAGTCCCTTGGAGGGATCGCCGCCGAAGTGGTCGTATCTCCTCTTCAAAAGCGCAAGCAACTTTCCGGGATAGCTCTTGGGGCAGACCGAAAAATCCGTATCCGTGGGATCGACCGCGATGCCCGCTTCGGTGGTGTTGGAAATTATAACCTGCAAATCTTCGCTCTCGCCGTATTTGAGGAATTTTTCATATTCGGTGAAGGGATCGATGCAGTCGCCGATGACGTCGATGACCCGACTGGATTTCACTATCTTGCCGCCGTCGATGCCTTCCAACCGCAGGGTGTAAAGCCCGTCCTGCGCGGCGAGATCCTTGACCCTGCCGAAGGGCATGGGCTGGACGACCGCCACGTCCGCGTCGATCGCGCCCTTATCGTTGAGATTTTGTATTATCCATTCGACAAAGGCCCTTAAAAAGTTACCTTCGCCGAACTGCATTATTTTAACCTTTCTTTCAGGTTTGTTAACTATTTTTTTGCTTATCAATTCCATAAACTCTATACTCCTGATTTTTTATGATTTGCGGAAACGACTTTCCGCGCCTTAAAGGACGCAGACCTTTCCGCACGGCAAAAGACCGCTTTCCGAAAGCAGAGAACGCCTTCGGAAAACGAAAAATCTGCCCGGGATCGTTATACTATACCCTCTTTGATGAAAGTCTTTGTGCCTTCCATCCAAAGCTTCTGCGCCTCTACGCCGCTGCGGTATATTTCCCACAGGACGCTGAGTTTGTGGTCGACGTCGGCGAGCATCTTATCTTCGTCGTCGAGGTTGTTCCTCTTTATGTTGCTGCGGAAGCAGAGCTCGGAATCGATATCGATGAGATATGCCGCCGAGTAGGGTATATATGTCTTGAATACGCTGCCTATGGCAGGAGTATAATGGGGATCGGCCTTTAAAATAACGTTGTGCTCGCCCACCGTGGCGTAGACGTTGGTCATATCGCCGAGTAGTTCGGTAAGCTCTACATCGCAGTCAATTTCATACTCTTCCTCGCCCGTCTTTTCATGCTCAAGCCTGATGGCTTCGGGACGGTATGCGAAGATTACCTTTCTTCCCTCCGCCTCGCTTACGTCGGCAATAATGGGCTTTATATCAAGGGAAATAATGCCGTCTTCGGTAACGAATTTGCCGTCCTTCACTTCGCCCCTGAGAATATTCATGGGAGGATCGCCGATGAAACATGCAACGAAGAGGTTGCAGGGGTGGAAATACAGCTCGCAAGGAGTACCAATCTGCTGAACGTATCCGCCCGACTTCATGACGACTATTCTGTCGGACATGGTCATAGCTTCCGTCTGGTCGTGGGTGACGTAGATGGTTGTAGCGCCGACCGAGCGGTGAATCTGTTTAATTTCCGAACGCATGGTAACGCGCTGCTTTGCATCGAGGTTGGAGAGAGGTTCGTCCATGAGGAAGATATTGACCTTTCTTATGAGCGCGCGGCCTACCGCGACACGCTGGCATTGACCGCCGGAGAGTGCGCGGGGGAATCTTTCAAGATAGTCGGTAAGACCGAGAATCTTTGCGGTTGCCTGAACCTTTTCTTCGATTATATCCGCGTCTATGCCTTCGAGCGTAAGACCGAACGCAAGATTTTCATAGACTGTGAGGTGAGGATAGAGCGCATAGGATTGGAAAACCATCGCAATGCCCCTGTCCCTTGACGACATCTGGTTGGCAAGCTTGCCGTCGATATAGAAATCGCCTGCGGTGATATCTTCAAGTCCCGCAATCATACGAAGAGTCGTTGATTTGCCGCAACCGGAATCGCCGACAAGGCAGATAAACTCGCCGTCTTTGATCTCCATATTGAAGTCGTGTACGGCATGATATCCGTTGGGATATACTTTGTTTACGTCGATAAATTTTAATTGTGCCATTTTGTTTCCCCTTATTGATTTTTGTGAAGTTTGAAATTGTTTAAACTATTTCAGATCTTTTGTGGCGATATTGTCCATATCGTCATATGCCTGGTTTTCTCCGCACATACCCCAAATGAAAGTATAATTGTGCGTGCCTACGCCGCTGTGAATAGACCAGCTGGGCGAAATGACGGCCTGCTCGTTGTGCATTATAATGTGGCGGGTTTCCTGCGGGGTGCCCATGAGGTGAATGACCGCCTCCGTTTCGGGAAGTTCGAAGTACATGTAAACTTCCATGCGCCTTTCGTGGGTGTGGCTGGGAAGGGTATTCCAGGCGCTGCCCTCGGCAAGTTCCGTCATGCCCATTGCAAGCTGGCAGCTTTCGCATACGTCGCCGATAATGAACTGATTAATAGTCCTCTTGTTTATGCCCTCAACCGTGCCGAGATGGCGCTGTACGCAATAGCGCGTGCCTTCGGGAGGGGTTACGCCCTCTACGGGCTTGGTTATTTTTACCGTAGGGTAGCTCTTATGGGCGGGCGAGGAGTTAATATAGAACTTAGCGGGGTTTTTGCCGTCCGCCGAGGCAAATTCCACTTCCTTGGTGCCCATGCCTACATATATGCCCTCTTTAAAGCCGATATCGTATTTCTTGCCGTCGAGGGAGATAGTGCCCGCGCCGCCGATATTGATTACGCCGAGTTCCCTTCTTTCAAGGAAGTAGGCGGTGGCAAGTTCTTTGAACGTGCCGAGCGACAGCGTTTCACTGACGGGCATTGCGCCGCCCGCTATCATTCTGTCCTGATGGGAATATGTCAGCAGAATTTCATCTGCTTCGAAAAGCTCTGATATGAGATATTTTTCCCTTAATTCCTTCGTTGTGTAATGCTTGGAGTCGTCGGGATGGCTCACATATCTTACGTCGAATTTCATTTTGTTGTATTCCTCCCGTTATGTTTGTATTGTTTTTGCGGAATTACACCCGCTCCCATACGCGTTTTATGAATTCGGTGCAAGGCACGATGTCGTCGCCCGTTGTTCCTTCGAGAACGAGGACGGCGTCCTTATCGTATGCTTTTATCTTTCCGAGAATTTTATCGAAATCGAACATGCCCTTGCCGGGTGCGACCTGTTTGAGCTTGCCTTCTTCAAACACGCAATCCTTGATATGGAAGACGTGTATCCTGCCCGCGAAAGTTTGCAACCCCTCATCGAGTATTTCGAGATAATTCATATAATTCGACGCGTCGAGATAGTTGTATATATCGAAAATTATTTTTATATTGTCGGCGCCAATCGCGTCTACCGCGCGCTTCAACGTGGCTATGTTCCAGCAGACGTGACCCGCCGCGCCTTCCATGCCGACGCACGCGCCCACGCTTTTTGCATATTCCGCAAGTTCGCCAAAGGTGCCGATAACGGTTTCCAATGCCTCTTCCGTGCGGTTAAGGGGGTTGTACGTCCACTTATCGTCGTTAAAACTGCCCGTTTCCGAACCGACTACGTTG
Organism: uncultured Clostridia bacterium; assembly: GCA_964594955.1. Taxonomy (GTDB): domain Bacteria; phylum Bacillota; class Clostridia; order Christensenellales; family Borkfalkiaceae; genus Coproplasma. Next base: position 17,900 of record CAZQNK010000012.1, read on the forward strand.
CAACCCAAAGCCGCGCTGTGAAGAAGATATTCTTTGAACACGGCTTTGCCCCTTGCAACTTTTTCTTTATCCGAATGGACGGGATTGAAGTACGCGCCGATAAGCCCTACGTCTATGCCCGCCGCTTTTAAAGCGTTGCCTATATATGCGGCGTTTTCTTCGTTAAGCTGGTTCGGGGCATACTTTATTTCGTCCATAAATTTATATGCGACAAGCTGTATTGCGGTAATGCCGCAGGCTTTGCATTTTTCAATTGCGTTTTCAAGACCCTTTACGTCCAAATCGTGCGTACGGAAAGCAACTTGCATACAAAATCCTCCATAAATTTAAGATAAAGGGCTATCCGCCGCATTTTGCGGATTTACGGCAGAACCGTTTTATCCCCGCATATATGCGGACGAAACGCAACAGAAATTTTTAAACCGAACGACCAAGGCGGCGCGG
>CAZQNK010000012.1:18443-35907 GCA_964594955.1 uncultured Clostridia bacterium
ATATGCGGACGAAACGCAACAGAAATTTTTAAACCGAACGACCAAGGCGGCGCGGGGGATACCCCTCTGCATAGACGCGAGCAAGACAAGGCGCGCGAGTACTTTTGAGGGAGCGTACACAGAAGTACGTGACCGAGAAAGCACGCAGCGCAACACAGTATTGCGAAGCGGAAATGCAGAGAACTTATCTTTGAACTCTGCCCGAGCCGTCCCCACCGGCCAACGCTTCTACTTCCTTGCGGGAAACAAGGTTGAAGTCGCCGGGGATCGTGTGTTTCAATGCAGAAGCCGCAACGCCGAATTCGAGAGCGGATTTGAAATCTTTTCCGTCAAGGAAGCCCGTGATAACGCCGCCCGCGAAAGAGTCGCCGCCGCCTACGCGGTCAACGATGGGGCTGATTCTGTAAGTCTTGGAATGATAGAATTCTCCCGTTGCTCCGTTATAGATGCAAGCCGACCAGCCGTTATCCGAAGCGGAATGGCTTACGCGGAGAGAAGATATGGCATACTTGAAGCCGAATTTGGCAACCATCTGCTCGAATATGGACTTGTAGCCCGAAAGTTCGAGTTCACCCGCGGTAACGTCCGTTTTACCGGGCTTGAAACCGAGCACGAGTTCAGCGTCCTCTTCATTGCCGATACATACGTCAACGTACTTCATAAGCCCCGTCATAACCTTCTGAGCCTTCTCGCTGGACCACAGCTTTTTACGGAAGTTGAGGTCAACCGAAACGGTTACGCCGTGCTTTTTAGCCGCTTTCAAAGCTTCTTCCGTGAGCACCGCCGCGCTGTCGGAAACCGCAGGTGTAATACCCGTGAAATGGAACCAATCTGCGCCCTCGAAAATCGCGTCGAAGTCGAAATCGCTCGCCGTTGCGGTTGTGATTGAAGAATGAGCCCTGTCGTATACGACTTTGGAAGGCCTCATGGAAGCGCCCGTTTCAAGATAATATATGCCGAGTCTTTCGCCGCATTTTGCGATATGATCGGTCTGGACGCCGTATTTGCGGAGAGCGGCAATAGCGCACTCGCCGAGTTCGTTATCGGGAACGGCGGTTACGAATTCGGCCTTGTGCCCGTAATTTGCACAGGAAACGGCAACGTTGGCTTCACCGCCGCCGTAATTAATGTCAAATTCGTCTGCCTGAATGAATTTTTCGTTGTTGGGGGTTGAAAGGCGAAGCATAATCTCGCCCATGGTTACGATCTTTTTCATGATTTTTACTCCTGTCATTGATTTAGATTGATTATTTTAAAACGCGTTTGCGCGCGCATTAACGGGTTGAAATTATTTCTTTAATACCAGATGCACGGCAAAGCCGCCGAATTCATGTTGCAAATACGCAACGTTCATAACGCCTTCCGCATTGTATTTGAAGGAACTTTCGTCCGCTTCATAGCCGCGCAATTTAAGCTGATACACCGCACGCTTTACGGAGTTGGTCGCTATGGCTATATGTCCGTACTTGCCGCGGAAAGGCTTCTTCATCATCTCCATATAGGTCGACGCGAATACAGAGCTGTTGCCCACCTTTTTCTTGAAGCCGAAGGCTTCTTCAAACTCGTCGGCAACCGCCTCCGCCTCTTCGGGATTTGCGCAGTTGAGTCCGACGTGCACCATAGTAAAGCCGAGCATTTTATCGATCGCTTCACGGCAGAGCTTTGTTATGCCGTCCCAATCCTCCGCATCCAAAAGCGCTGCGGGAACAATCCAGCTTCCGCCGCAGCAAACTATCTTTTTGTATGCAAGATAGCTGTTGAGGTTGTCCGCAGTGACGCCGCCCGTGGGCATGAAACGCATGGTTGAATAGGGCGCGCAGACGGACTTAATGTAGGGCAGACCGCCGGCCTGTTCTGCGGGAAAGAATTTAGCGAAATCCAGACCAAGTTCCAAAGCTTGCTCTATCTCGCTTGCGGAGGAAAGTCCGGGAGCAAAAGGAATACCTTCATCGAGGCAGTGTTTTACAACTTTGGGATTTAGCCCGGGGGCAACGCAAAATTTAGCGCCCGCCGCCGCAGCCGCGTCCGCCTGTTCGCACGTGAGCACCGTGCCCGCCCCGACGAGCATATCGGGATAAGCCTTCGTCATGCGGCTTATAACCTCATCGGCGCCCTTGGCGCGGAAAGTAACTTCCGCACAGTTAATACCGCCCTCGCGGAGAGCTTTGGCAAGCTTTTCGGCATTTTCAACCTTATCCAGCTTGATAACGGGCACGATGCCAACGTTTGAAAGTTCTTCCACAAGGGCGTCTGTCTTTTCTTTAACAGTCATAGAATTTTTCCCCTCCTGCGCAAAATTGCGCTTATTATCTATCGTTTAAATTATATTGCCGCCCGCCTCATAAGTCCATATAAAAAACGGATTGTTTTATGGATTTTTCGGATATAATATTAAATATAATTTACAAATAATTTTCCGATCGGCTTGACTGCGCGCCCGTAAACGTTTATTATATAAAGAAAAGGGGGGTAATCAATATGGATTTTATTTATAACGTGCCGACGAAAGTATACTTCGGCGACAAACTCGGCTATCTCGGACGGGAGTTAAAACAGTTCGGCAAACGCGTTCTTTTGACTTACGGCGGAGGTTCGATAAAAAAGAGCGGTCTTTACGGCAGGGTAGTGCAAGAAATCAAGGACGCGGGGCTTGAACTTTACGAACTTTCGGGCATAGCCCCCAACCCGCGCATAGAGAGCGTCAGAAAGGGCGCCGAGATGTGCAAAGAGCACAATATAGACGTACTTTTGGCTGTGGGCGGAGGTTCTACCCTTGACGCGACGAAATACATGGCGGCCGGGGCGAAAGTGGATTTTGACCCTTGGAAGTTCTTTTCGGACCGTGCGCCCATAGAGGACGCTTTGCCCGTAGTAACCGTTTTAACCCTTTCCGCGACGGGTTCGGAAATGGACGGCGGCGGAGTTATAACCAATCCCGAAACGAACGAAAAAATAGGCAGAATGGAGGATATTCTGCGCCCGCGCGCATCCTTCCTTGACCCCGCTGTAACCTGTTCGGTAAACAAATACCAGACGGCTTGCGGTTCCGCCGACATTCTGTCGCATATCATGGAAACTTACTTTACCGTAACGCCCGATTTATATATGCTTGACGCGGTTATGGAAGGGCTTATGAGGACGGTGGTTAAATTTGCGCCCGCCGCGCTTGAAAACCCCGACGATATTCAGGCGAGGGCGGAGCTGATGTGGGCTTCGAGCTGGGCGATAAACGGCTTTATCACGGGCGGCAAGACGCACGATTGGAGCGTCCACCCCATGGAACACGAACTTTCGGCGTTCTACGACATAACGCACGGGCTGGGGCTTGCGATTTTAACGCCGCGCTGGCTGGAATACTGCCTTGACGAAACCACCCTGTCGCGCTATGTTTCATTCGGCGTAAACGTATTCGGAATAGACCCCTCCCTTCCTCCCATGGAGATAGCGCGAAAAGCAATCAAAGCGCTTTCCGACTTCCTGTTCGGAACGCTCGGGCTTGACGGCACGCTTTCGGCGATAGGCATAGGCGAAGAGCATTTTAAAGAAATGGCAAGAAAAGCCACGGGCGGAAAGGTTATAAACGGTTTTAAACCGCTTACCGCAGGCGACGTGGAAAAAATATTTGAAATGTGCAGATAAGCCTCTCCCCGTCTTTACTTTTGAAAATAAAATTCACATCGCAGCCGAGGGGCACATAAACGCCCCTCGGCTTATTGTTTACAGCTTAGGGATAACGCATTTTCAACGTCGCCCGCAATTTTTGTAAAAGTATTGAAAATCTTGACAGCATATGATATAATATTAGCAGGTATAGTTTGCGCTTTTACAGTCTTAGCTGCGGCGTGCGCCGCGGAGAGATATAAAACGCGTTTCAGGTTTTACAAAGGAGGTCTTTTATGCAGTATACAAATCCCGTAATTTATTCAGATTATTCCGATCCCGACGTGATCCGCGTCGGCAAGGATTTTTATATGGTTGCCTCGTCATTCAACCATGTCCCCGGAGTGCCCGTTCTTCACTCAGAAAACCTTGTGGAATGGGAAATAATAAATTACGTTTTAGATAAACTCCCTTTTGAAAAATTCAATAAAGTCTGCCACGGCGAGGGGGCCTGGGCGCCTTCCATACGCTACCGCAACGGGAAATACTACTGCCTTATACCCTTCCCCGACGAGGGAATATTCGTTTCCGAAACGGAAGACCCGTACGGAAAATGGTCGCCTTTGCGCCCTTTGCTGTTAGGCAAAGGATTTGAAGACCCCTGCCCCGTCTGGCACGGCGGAAGATGCTATGTCGTTTTTGCCTTTGCAAAGAGCCGCATAGGGTTCAATTCACGGCTTGCCGTACTGGAAACCGACCCCGAAATGCAGACCGTGGCGTTCAGCTACAAATATATCTACGACGGCCGCGACATTGCGCCGAAAATAGAGGGGCCCAAATTTTATAAGAGGGGCAAATACTTTTATATACTTGCGCCTGCGGGCGGCGTAAGAACGGGCTGGCAGGTTGCGCTTCGTTCCGAAAACGTCTACGGCCCGTACGAAACGAAGATAATTTTAATGCAGGGCGACAGCGACGTAAACGGCCCCCATCAGGGCGCGCTTATAGATCTTGACGACGACGGCGAGAGGTGGGCGTTCATGCACTTTCAGGACAAGAGAGCGTACGGGCGCGTTGTACACTTACAGCCCGCCATATGGCGCGACGATTGGGTAATTTGCGGGGAATGTGGCGACGACGGATTGCCCGGCACGCCCGTCAGGGGCGGAGAGTACCCCGTGGACGTCACGACTTCTGCGAAGATAGAGCCGAGCGACGAATTCGACGGCGACAAACTATCTTTGACGTGGCAGACGCCCGCCAATCCCGACCCCAATTGGTACGCATTTAAGCGCGGGCTTAAATTAAACTGCGTATATTACGGGGGAAACAGTCTTGCCGATCTGCCCCAACTGTTTATGCAAAAGATATATTACGCCAACTTTTCCGCAAAGGCGAAGTGCCGCCTCGCCCTTGTAAACGACGGCGACGAGGTAGGTTTTACCGTATTCGGCAAAAAATACGCGTATATCTGCGTCGTAAGACGGAACGGTCAGAACTACCTTGAAATACGCGAAGGCGAAATCGGCGGCGGAGAGGATGAAACGCTTGCGAAAAGCCAGCCGTACAACGAAAATTACGTCACCTTCCAAATTTCGGCAAAACAGGAAGCTCCCGACAGGCTGACGTACCGTTTTACATTCGGCGGAAGCGCGTTCACGCACAGGTTTTATGCCGAACCCGGAGTATGGACGGGCGCAAAAATAGGCATATATGCACATTCTTCCTGCGAAAGCCGCGGCTGGGCAAAGTTCAAATTTTTCCGCGTTACCTGCACAGACAAAAGAGTTGCTAAAAAATAACACGGACATTTATTATTATTTCGCTTTACTTTTCATACCGGCGATATTATAATTGTGTGAAATTATTTAAGGGAGCAAATGTTTAAAGGAGCAAATGAATTGACCACGGCAAAGAGGGCAAAACCCAGGTACAATTTGTTCACGGCAAAGGCGTTGGCGCTGTTGATAGTGCCTATCGTTATAGAACAAATATTTTCAACCTCGCTGGGTATGCTCGATTCGATGATGGTATCGAACATAACCGTTGACAGCGATAACGCCGGACTTGCCGTGTCAAACGTTGATTATGTAAACAATCTTATAATACAGCTGTTTTCGGCATTTGCAACGGGCGGGTCGATAATTACCTCACAATACCTCGGCGCGAACGACAGCGAGAACGCCAACCGCAGCGCAAAGCAGATGCTGTTTATAGTGCTTTTGGCTTCAATTGCGATAGGCGGCTTGTGCCTTGCGCTTAATTATCCCCTTTTGAAGCTTTTCTACGGCGAAGTGCCCGAATCGGCGTTCGGATACCAGAGAACTTATTTTTATGTAACCGCCGCGTCCTTCCCGTTCATCGGACTGTTTAACGCATGCGCCGCCCTGCTGAGGGTACAGAGGAAGAGCATTTTTACCATGATAAGCGCGGCGGCAAGCTGTATTCTTAACGTGGGCATGAACGCCTTCTTCCTCTTCGGACTCAACATGGGCGTCCTCGGCGTAGGGTTGGCGACGCTCATCTGCCGCGCTATCCCCGCAATTTATATGCTCGTGCTCTTGGGCAGGAGAAAAAACACCGTATGCGTGCGGATATTCAAAAAATTCCGTTTTGAGTGGTCAATGGTGAAACGCATATTGAAGCTTGCCATTCCCAGCGGCATAGAGAGCTGTCTTTTCCAGCTCGGCAAGCTGATGACCTCCACCTTCGTCAATGTCGGGTGCTACGTTCAACCCGTTTTGGACGCGGAGGGCAACGCCGTTCTCAACGCAAACGGCACGGCGGCGACGATAAATTTACAGGCCAACGGAAACACCATAGCCAACCAGATAAACAACATCGCCTCGGTTGTGGGCAGCGGCGTAGGGACTTCCTGCCTTACCGTAATAGGGCAGGCAGTGGGTGCGGGCGACCCCGCACAGTGCAAGTATTACATCCGCAAGATGTTCATTCTGTCCTACATCTGCAACGCCGCATGCGTGGGAGTGATACTTTTAAGCGCGCCTTGGCTTGTAAAGCTTTACGGCTACGCCCCCGAAGCGCAGGAAATAGCGCTAAAATGCCTGTACTTCTGTCTGTGCTTCCAATTTGTAACCTATCCCCTCTCCTTCACCGGCCCCGCCATACTCAAAGCCACAAGCGACGTGAAATACGTTATGTTCTGCGCGGTGGGCTCTATGCTGGTTATGAGGGTGGGACTGTGCTTTTTGCTCACCACGGATAAAATAGCAGGGTTGCCGCAGTTGGGCGCGTTCGGATATTGGATAGGAATGTGTTCCGACTGGGTAGTGCGTTCGATATTGTTTACGGGGCGGATACTTTCGGGCAGGTGGAAAAAAGCTTCGGGACTTTTGAAAGCTTCTCCTGCGGCAGACGCCGAAACCGAAACGAACGGGGAAGCCGCCGTCTGTAAACAGGAAGAAAAACACGAGGTATAAATATGTTCAGACAGATGTTTGAAGAAAAATATATGCGCTTCCCCGACGGGAAAGCCAAAGCGCTTACTTTCAGTTATGACGACGGCGTTAAAGCCGACAAAAAGCTGATTTCTATTCTGGACAAATACGGGCTGAAAGGCACGTTCAATTTAAACAGCAAACTTTTCGACTGCGAGCGCTGGCACGGCAGAATGGACGAAAGCCAGACATACCTTACTTATTACGGCGGAAAACACGAGGTGGCTTTGCACGGCGCAAGGCACATTTTTATGCACAGGGTTCCCCTTGCGGAGGCGGTCAACGAGATCGTGCAGAACCGCGTCTGGCTGGAAAACAAATTCGGCCGCATTGTGAACGGCATGGCTTACGCCTACAACAGTTTCAACGACGATATTGTGGATATGCTGAAAATGTGCGGCGTGAAATACGCGAGGACGACCGAAAGCTCCTACTCCTTTGACATACCCGCCGACTGGCTGCGCCTTAAACCGACGTGCCACCACGGGGACAAGCGCCTTGGCGAACTTTTAGATAAATTTTTGGAATGTGCGCCCGACAAAGAGTTTAAAAACCGCGAAAGCAGGCTATTTTATATCTGGGGACATTCCTACGAATTTGACGACAACGGCAATTGGGACGTATTGGAAAACCTTGCAAAACGTGTTCACGGACAAAACGACATATGGTTTGCAACCAACGGCGAAATTTACGACTATGTAAAAGCTTATAACGGGCTGATATTCTCAATGGACGGCGAAAGGGTGAAAAACCCCTCATACATGCCCGTATGGATAGATTTGCGCGGAAAGGTTTATAAAATATGCGGGGGCGAAGAAATTCAATTTGACAAAGAAATTTAAAAACCCTTGCAAATCTGCGGCGAATGTAGTATCATAAATGACGTAATAAATGAATGGAGGAAAAATATAAAATGATTTTAGATCAATTCAGTCTTAAAGGCAAAGTAGCTATCGTAACGGGCAGCAATACCGGTCTTGGACAGGGCATTTGCAGAGCTTACGTTGAAGCGGGCGCGAAAGTCGTAGGGGTTTCCCGCAGACCTTCCACCGAAACGGAAGAGATGTTGGGCAAGGAGAACTTTTACAACGTAATTGCAGACCTTTCTTCATGCGACGTTATTCCGACCGTAATTAAAGAAACGCTGGATAGGTTCGGCAGAATAGATATTCTCGTAAACAACGCGGGAATTATCAAAAGACAGGATTCCATAGAATTTTCAGAGGAAAACTGGGATTCTGTCCTCAACGTCAATTTAAAGACGGTGTTCTTCCTTACGCAGGCAGTGGCACAGCAATTCTTAAAACAGAATTCGGGCGGCAAGATAATAAATATCGCTTCCATGCTGTCCTATCAGGGCGGAATAAGAGTGCCCTCTTACACGGCTTCGAAATCGGCAATAAAGGGCGTGACCATGACGCTTGCCAACGAGTGGGCCAAATACGGCATCAACATAAACGGCATTGCGCCCGGATATATGGCGACCAACAACACGCAGGCGCTCAGACAGGATGAAGAACGCAGCGCGGACATTCTCGCCCGTATTCCCGCGGGCAGATGGGGAACTCCCGCCGACGTTGAAGGCGCGGCGGTATTCCTTGCTTCCCCCGCTTCGGACTATGTAAACGGGTTTACGCTTGCGGTCGACGGCGGCTGGCTTGCAAGATAATTAAAAATAAACGGACGGCGGCGCGGGTAAACCTGCGCCGCCGTTTTTCATGCCGCATAAACTAAAACATTGCTGAAATTGCCGATTTGCGTTTCAGATGAAATTTTAACCAACCCTGCCCGCCATGTTGACAATTGAAAAATTATTAATTATAATGTCAATGAGTAAATTAAGGAGGCAGACAATATGGAAGCGAAAAAACGCAGATTGGCAATAATACTTTCCGCTGTGTTCATTTTTATATTTTTGTCCGCCAACTTAATTCTGGCAACACAGTCCGCGCACGACTGTATCGGAGATTGCTGCCCCGTTTGCAGCGTGTTGCAGGCGGCGGAAGAAACGCTTGAAAATCTTACTACGGCGGAGAGTTCGGCTGCCGCTGTCGCGGCCGTCGTTTTTGCCGTATGCGCGGCGATTTTATACGTTGCGGCGGTCATAAGTTTTCCCACGCCCGTAAGACTTAAAGTAAAAAACATAAACTGAATATTACGTAACAGCCTTATCCGCAGGGATACGGCTGTCTGAATTTGCAAGGAATCGATCTGCCCTGTTAAGGGCACAATGTTGCATGCCGAAAAATACATGCAACCGTTCCTTGTATTTTTATGCCCAATTTTATAATTCGGAGGATAACATTTATATGAAAAAGATTTTGTCCGCCGTCCTTGCGGGAGCATGCGCACTGGCCTGCGTTGCCGCAGCGGGGTGTTCGGGCGGATTTAACGGCAATGAAAAAATAAGCATAGTAACAACAATGTTTGCACCCTATGATTGGGTAAAAAACATTGCGGGCGACGCCGACTTTGAGATAACGCGGCTGAATGAAACGGGTATGGATTTGCACAGCTACCAGCCCTCCGTACAGGATATAGCAAAAATTTCCACATGCGATTTGTTCATCTACGTGGGCGGGGAGTCTGAAAACTGGGTGGACAGGGCGCTTGCAAACGCCGTTAACAAAGATATGGAAACAATCAACCTTATGGAGTGCCTCGGCAACGCCGTGAAAGAGGAAGAAGAAATAGAGGGCGCCGAAGACGTCCATGACCACGAAGATGAAGAAGATGAAGCCGAATATGACGAACACGTCTGGCTTTCCCTGTCAAATGCGAAAGTCATCTGCAAAGAAATTAAGGACGTTCTCAGCAAACTTGACCCCGACAACGGCGAAACGTATTCGTCTAACCTGACAAAATATCTGGGCGAAATAGACGATCTTGACGCAAAGTACGTCGCCGCCGTCGGCGAGGGAGTTAAAGACACGTTGATTTTTGCCGACCGCTTCCCCTTTCTCTACCTTGTAAAGGACTACGGGCTGAAATATTACGCGGCTTTTTCGGGCTGTTCCACCGAAGCGAACGCAAGCGCTACAACCATGGCGTTCCTTGCGGGAAAAGCGGACGAGCTGGGCATAAAAGTGCTTTTGACCACCGAAAGCCCCGTCGGCGGCGTTGCGGAAACGGTTAGAAACAGCACGCAGAGCAAAGACCAGCAGATACTCAAACTCAATTCGTTACAGTCAATCAAAAAATCGGACGTTGACGGCGGAATTACCTATCTGTCCGCAATGCAAAGCAATCTTGACATTATAAAAGAAGCTTTAAAATGAGGTGAAATATGGCTCAGCTTATTTGCGAAAATTTATCGCTCGGCTACGACGGCAAGACCATAATAAGCGGTCTTAACTTTATCGTTGAAAAGGGCGACTATCTGTGCATAGTAGGCGAAAACGGCGCGGGCAAAAGCACGCTTATGAAGACTATTTTAGGGCTTATAAAACCGCAGGGCGGCAGGATAACCACGGGCGACGGACTTTTGCGCAACGACATAGGCTACCTTCCGCAACAAACCGTAGTGCAACGCGACTTCCCCGCTTCCGTATGGGAAGTAGTTCTTTCGGGATGCCAGAACCGCTGCGGGCTTAGGCCGTTCTATAAAAAGGAAGAAAAGGAACTTGCCCGCAAAAATATTGCGCGGATGGAGCTTACGGGCTTTGAAAAGCGGTGTTACCGCGAGCTTTCCGGCGGACAGCAGCAACGCGTTCTTCTTGCAAGGGCGCTTTGCGCAACGCAAAAAATATTGCTTTTGGACGAGCCCGTTTCAGGCTTGGATCCGCACGTTACGGCTGAGATGTACGCGCTTATCGGCTCCTTAAACAAGGACGACGGCGTAACAATAATAATGATTTCCCACGATATACACTCTGCGGTGAAGTACGCAAGCCACATTCTGCACATTGCGGAGAGCGTATTCTTCGGGACGACGCAGGATTATCTGAAAAGCGAAACGGGCAAAAAATTCACGGGAGGCGCGTTATGACGTTTTTTACGGCTTTACAGGAATATTTTCAATTTTCGTTCGTCCAATATGCGCTTATCGTAGGCATACTTATTGCGCTTTGCTCTTCCCTCCTCGGCGTAACTTTGGTGCTTAAAAGGTTTTCATTCATAGGCGACGGGCTGTCGCACGTTGCGTTCGGCGCAATGGCGGTTGCGGGAATAGTTAACCTTACCGACGACATGCTTATCACGATGCCCGTAACGATAATATGCGCCATACTGCTTTTAAGAACGGGACAAAACGCAAAAATAAAGGGCGACGCGGCGGTTGCAATGATTTCCGTCGGCGCGCTGGCAATGGGCTATCTTCTTTTGAACCTGTTTTCAACTTCCTCAAATCTTTCGGGCGACGTATGCGCGACCCTGTTCGGCTCCACTTCCATTCTGACCCTTACGCAGATTGAAGTCTGGCTGTGCGTTGCGCTTGCCATAGTGGTTGTGGTTGTATTTATACTTTTTTACAACAAGATATTCGCCGTTACGTTCGATGAAAATTTTGCAAAAGCTACGGGCACAAAGGCAAATATATACAACCTTTTGATTGCCGTAGTGGTTGCCGTGGTCATAGTGCTTGCAATGAACCTTGTAGGCTCCTTGCTGATATCCGCGTTGATTATATTCCCAGCTCTGTCCGCGATGCGCGTATTCAAAAACTTCAAGGCGGTTACAATCAGTTCAGCAGCGCTTTCGATAATATGCGCAACGCTGGGAATAATAATTTCCATTCCCACGGGCACGCCCGTTGGCCCCATGATAGTCGCCGTCGATATCGTTGCGTTTTTCATATTCCAAATTGCGGGAATGATTTTGCGAGGTGTTAAAAGATGAAAAAAATAATATTTTCCGTTTTGGCGTTTGCTCTTGCTTTCGTTGCTTTGCTTACGGCTTGCTCCCCAAGCGAATACATTCTTGACGAAGATACTTTCTTTCTTGTAATGACCAATATGCAGTACTACCCCGGACAGTACATAGGCAAGAACATAGAATACGACTGTTTTACTTACGAGCTCACCGACGTAGACGGCACAAGTTATATCTGCGGGGTCAGAAAATGCTCGTCAGGATACGGCTGCACCTGCGGCAACGATACAATAATAGGTTTCATTTTAAACTATGACGGAGAACTGCCCGAACCCCAAAACCAGAGCGCCGATTCAAGCGAGGGAAAGACCTGGGTGCATCTTAAAGGCAAAATGAGCAGTGCGGAAAAGACAACGGTTACAATCCATTCTTACGACGCCGACGGTAACGTTATAGAGGACGCATATGAGCAGATACTTTTCCTTGAATTTGAAGTTGAATCCTGCGAACTTATCGACGGCACAAATTTAAATTATTACGTTACGAAATAAAGGAGAATAAAAATGGCAAACAAGAAAAATAATCAGGAAAAGATGAGAATTGAAAAAGAAAAGCGCTTTAAAGCGCTGTGCAAGAACCTTGTATGGTTTCCCGCGGCGGCGACCTGCGGCCTTGCCGTGGTTTTATTGCTGTTTTTTGTAAACTTTGCTTATGTTTACAATACCGATGAAGGAATGGGTACGGAAGTGGCGATAAACGGTTGGGCGTGCCTTGCCGCCGTGCTTACGGGCAATTTTTCGGGAACGGCAAGCGTCTACGGCGATATGTCCGTCCCCTTCTACTACTATGCCGCTGATTGGTGCACTCTTCTTGCGGCATTTACGGTTGTGACGTTCTTCCTTATACTAATCAATATAATACTCCAAATTGTTACAATCGTTACAAAAAAGCATGCTTTGAACGCCGCCGCAATAGCTTTGGACATATTGATTGCAGTTTTATTGATCGTATGTTTTGCGGTCGCGCTATCCATGAAGGATGCAAAGATACTTTCAACATACTGCAAAAATAATCCCGCGTGCTCAATAAGATCCTTGGCTATAATTCCCGCGATATTAAGTTTGGGAATCGCCGCCGTACATATAGTTTGCACCGTGAAATTTTTCAGCGCAAAGAGCCTTCTGGTTTAACATTCCGACTAAGCGAAGCGAAAGCCGCGCCCCGTCAAGTATATATGACTAAATAACGCCCATTTTTTCACAAAATGCACCGACAAGTTATTTTAAGCCGCGGAAGCAACGGCTGCGATTTGTCCACAAAATAAAAACGCCCCGCCGCAATTTTGCGGCGGGGCGTGTTGCGGCGGGGCGAAGGCGTTATTCGAATAAAAAACTATAAAAATCCGCCCTGCCTTTGCCGTTGAAAGTGAAATACAGGGGTTTTACGCCCTTTTCAACGCACATATCGGCGGAAAACAACGTGCGCTTTTTGCAGGGCTTTATGCGGATCCGCGCGACTATATTACCGTTTAAGTTTTCCCTTACGGTAATTATTCCGTCGGCATTGCCCGCCACCTCGACCGAAATTTTTTTTGCGCCGCCGAATTCAAAATATTTGAACCCCGCCGTTGCGCCGTCGCAGAAATTGGCGATATATTGGTCGGGATTGCCCTCCCTGTCCCCGCCGTGCTGGGTGAAATACGGGTGACAGCGGTGCGGCGATTTGAACGTATAAAATTTTACGCCCTTTTTAGAGAACAAATTGCAGGCAATGCGCGCTTCATATCTGCCTTCCGCCCTTAAAGGCGCGCCGTTAAGCCCGCAGGAAGTTATTTCCGCCTGACGGAAACCGCCGTCGGGATTCATAAAAATTTCCTCCGCGCAAGCCTGACGGGAATAGCAGTGCCCGTTGGTCTGGCGGTGGTAGAACACATAATATCTGCCGTTTATGCACTCTATGCTACCGTGAGTGTTGCCGATATAGTTCAAAGGTTTTTCAGCCAGACCGATATCGCCTATGCTTACAAGCGTTCCCCCGTACGAAAAATCGCCCACGGGACTTTTGCCCGTCGCATAACAAAGTTCGTGACCGTTTACGGAAGAATAGATAAAATAATACCTTCCGTTGAATTTGCGCATGGAGCTTGCTTCAAAAAATTCGTGCCCTTCGTACCCCGTTCCCGCCGAGCAATGGCATGATTTTGCCACGCGGTGCAGGGGGAGTTTGACCGTAAGCATGTCGTCCTGCAATTCCGCCGCCATGGCGCCGTTTTTATTGACGGGGTGAAAGCGCGTAAATATATTGGGGCGGCGGGGCGCAAACCCCGTATAGAGATAAATTTTCCCGTCGTCGTCGCGGAATACTGCGGGGTCAAACTGCCAGATATCCTTTTCCCTATTCCTGCCGAGCGGCGTGCCGTCGGGGTACCTTACGCGGCCGAGATATTCATAACGCCCCGCAGGCGAATCGCACACCGCAACGCCGATGGCGCCGTCGTTGCCTTTGAAATAATAAAGATAATATCTTCCGTCCCGCCCGCGAACCACGTCGGGCGCATACAGCTGTTTCAAAATACCCTTCGTCCTTTCGGGGTCGTCGGAACTTTTCCAAATCACGCCCTCTTTACGCCAATCAGAAAGATCGTCCGTCGGGGCAGACCAGCAGACGTAATCGTTCATGCAGAAAGTGCTCCCGTTGAATTTATCGTGGGAGCCGAATAGATAAACTCTGTCGCCGAAAATGTGAGGTTCGCCGTCGGGGATATATTCCCAACAGGGCAAAAACGGATTAAAAACCTGTTTCAATTAATTCACCTGAAATGCCGCCGCTGCGGACGCACGGCAATTTACCGTTATAATTTAGCATAAAACCGCTTATTTGTCAATATCCTTGCAGTTTGCGGGCGGATAATCCGCTGTCTGCATATATACGGCCTCGGCCGTCTTTAAATATACGTTCATCTGCAACGCCCTCCCATGTAGGACAGGGCTTCATTCGACGGAGAGTTTTTTACAACGTTCCGAAAAAGTAAAGCAAAAATCATACGCATGTTTGCGGAAAATTTAAAAAGCCCCGCTGTCCGCGGGGCCTGCTGGTGCGTCTGCCGAGGCTCGAACTCGGAACGAGGGCGTCGGAGGCCCTTGTTTTATCCAATTAGACTACAGGCGCATAGCTCGATTTTTAAAGAGCTGAAAGCAAAAAATAAGTTTATTTCAATTTGAAAGAGTTGCTTTCGCTGTCATATTCATAGCCGAGCGCTAAAAGACGGGATTTTACTTCGGCAACGTCAAAATCTTCCGAAGAACATAACTCTTCAAGGCTGTCGTACCCGTCGCGAAGTTTTGTATTGATGTAAGACGGCAAAATAAATCCGTCCGTCGGCAAACCCATTGTAACACCTCTTTGCCAACACATTATAACACAAATAAAAATAATTGCAAATAGTATTTCGATATGTTATAATCCTTTTATCGATTTTTTAAGGAGAAATATTTTGGCAAAGACGGTTGTCGTGGGAATGAGCGGCGGCGTTGATTCGTCCGTGGCGGCATATCTTTTGAAGCGGCAGGGCTACAACGTGATAGGACTTTTTATGTTAAACTGGGAAGAAACGGCCGCCGACGGCGCCTGCACTGCGGAAACCGATTATTCGGACGTTCGGCGCGTTTGTTCCGCGTTGGATATGCCGTATTACAGCGTTAATTTTGCAAAGCAGTATCGGGAACGCGTTTTCGCCCATTTTCTTGCGGAGTATGCG
Source organism: uncultured Clostridia bacterium (assembly GCA_964594955.1). GTDB lineage: Bacteria > Bacillota > Clostridia > Christensenellales > Borkfalkiaceae > Coproplasma. Next base: position 34,068 of record CAZQNK010000012.1, read on the forward strand.
GCGGGCAGAACGCCCAACCCCGACGTTCTCTGCAACAGGGAGATCAAATTCGGCCCCTTCCGCGAATACGCGTTGGGTCTCGGCGCGGACTATATAGCGACGGGGCACTATTGCGGGATATCGCATGAAAACGGCAGGCACCTGCTGTTAAAAGCCGCCGACGCAGACAAGGACCAGACCTATTTTCTGAACCAGGTGCGCGAAAGCCAGCTTGAAAACGTTCTGTTTCCCCTTGCCGACCTGTCCAAAGCCGAAGTGAGAAAAATCGCGGAAGAGAACGGGCTTTCAACGGCGAAAAAGAAGGATTCCACGGGGATATGTTTTATAGGGGAAAGAAACTTCCGCAAATTTCTGCAAGGATATCTGCCCGCGCAACCGGGGAAAATAGTTACCCTTGACGGGGAAACCGTCGGCGAGCATATCGGGCTTATGTACTATACGATAGGCCAGCGCAGGGGGCTTGACTTAGGCGGCAGACGGGGCGGGGACGGCAGATGGTTCGCGGTAAAAAAAGACCTTAAAAATAATATTTTATACGTTTCCCACGGGGATGAAAGTCCGCTCTTTTCAAAAGCATGCAGGGTTTCCCTCTTGAATTGGATAGGGAATATGCCCGACTTTCCGCTTGAATGTGGGGCAAAATTCCGTTACAGACAGGGCGAACAGGCCGTAAAGGTAACCCTTGACGGCGAAAACGCGACGGTGGAATTTGCCGAACGCCAGCGCGCCGTGACCGAGGGGCAATACGCCGTATTTTACGACGAAAAACGCTGCCTTGGCGGCGGCGTTATCGAAGAGGTCTTTTATTAAAATTTGCTTGCGCCGCCGCTTTCGCAACCGCTTACACCGCGGCTTACACAGCCGCTTTGTCCGCAACTTACGCCGCCGCTTTCGCGGCGGCTTTTATTCGGTTAAATTTATTTTTTCGCGGTTTTTACGGTATATTCGGTTACGCCGAGTATGGTTTCCCCGTCTATCTGTATAGCGCAGGGCCTGTCAAACTTAACGGTCACCTCATGCCCCGAAAGCACTTGGACGAATTTTTCCCGTTTTACATGTTCGCCCTTGAAGAGCGAGGGGAATATCATAAGCGTCTTTAATTTTCCCGAGCGGTGGAAAAGACATACGGAAACCTTGCGTTCCGCGTTCAGTCTGTCCTGCGCGGGGGTGGGCATCATGCCGCCGCCGTAGAACCTGCCGTTCATGGTGGGCGCAATCCAGACCTTTTTAAAGCTTTTTGTAACGCCGTCCACGGTGACTTCGGCATTGGCGGGCTTATAGTGGAACAGCAGCCCCTTTATTGCAATGCCCGTGTAGCTGACTTCCTTGCCCTCCGCTTTCAATTTATCGCCCACTTCGCAGCAATAACCGTCTATGCCGTAGCCCACGCCGTTGATAAATTTATAATCCTTACCGTTCACGGTGACGACGGGCAAATCCTTGATATACTCCTTTAAATTGACGGGCTTATCGCCCTTTACCTTGCCGATATCATGCCAGAAATCGTTTCCGCTGCCCGCCGCATAATAGAATATTTCATTTTTTAAATCAAGTCCCTGCACGTCATTGACAAAGCGGTTAATCGTACCGTCGCCGCCCGCAATTATTACGCCGTCGCCTTCATGAAGCTTTGAAAAATATTCACCGTAACCGCCTATTTTTGTGATATCGTAATATTCCAGATTATCTTCGGGCAGAGCCTTTTTAAGTTCCTCATGAAACGTTGTATCGTTGACCGCACCCGCAAAAGGGTTGTAAAGTACTTTATAATTCATAATTTCTCCTTTGTTTAAACGGCGCACAGTTATACTGTCAGAATTTTCCGTGATTGCTGTATTAT
>CAZQNK010000013.1:0-34796 GCA_964594955.1 uncultured Clostridia bacterium
CCACGCAACCAGCTTGGAAGGCTAGTGTTCTACCATTGAACTACACCCGCATTGTAAAGCCGCGTATACGCATGCTTCATGCGCCTTACCGCACAACTCAATGCTAAAAGATTATATCAAATCGAAATTTGGCTGTCAACTCATTTTTAAACAGTTTTATGACAAATTTATTATTTGTAAAACTTATTTATAAACCAAACCGAGCGTCCGTATATTCCGTCGGACGCTCGGTTATGATTTATTTTATAAAATAACTCGTTCCCGATATTCTGAAATTTAATTTTCAGTGTTTGTATCGTCCGTGTTATCGGGCTCTGCTTCCGTTTTCTTTCTTTTGCCGGACGTTCCTATAATTACAAGATACCCCAAAGCAACCATTACAAGCACAATAACGACAAGTATTAACACTACCGTTTTTATCAGATCGTCTTCGCTGTAATCGGGGTCGGTAGTTGTCTGCGGTTGCCTTTCTATAAAAGTGAATTCGGAAAGATAGCCTGCGGGAACATATCCCGTAACGGTATTTTCGCCTTCCGTGTAACTGATTACATAGTAATCATAAGAAAGGAAGGGGAAGTTTTCTCTGTTCGCCATTGCAAGTACGGTCACGTTTTTGCCCGTTGTTAAAGAATACGCCTGCGTGCTTGTGTTGATATACGGCGAACAGTAAGCGTAAGCCGAACCGCTTACGGTCACGGTCGCGCTGTTATAAGAGGGGGCGGAAATTTCTTTTTCGGCTATGTCCGCGCCCGATTTTGCCATAATATACGTTGCGGAACCGATTGCGATTATATATGAATTTCCCGTTTCGCATAGGAGCAAAGCTTCCGCACCCGCTTCGGGCGCGCCCGCGTCGCCTATGCAATACGTTCCTTTCGTCCGGAAATACGTTGCGTCCGAAAGCTCGTCCAAAACGATTTCGGTAATATACACTGGGTTGTCGTCGGCCGTCTTTGAACGGACGGTCGCGATCTTCACGCAGTCAAAATCGCCCTTTTGCAGCTCTTCCGCCGTATTTCCTACGTAAATTTCTTCCGCGGACGAATAATCGATGTACGTCAATTGTATCTCCGTCGTCTTTGCGCCATCCAATTTATATAAGACGTTGTCGCAAACGGCGTAGACGCTGTCGCCGAATTGTTTAAGGTCGGAATAGCCCGTTAAATTTATGAGTTCGTTTGACTGTTCGTCAAGCACCCAAATTTCGCCGTTTGAAACGTAATAGTAGAAATTCCCGATAGTGGCGTTTTTCGTTTGGATAATTTCGTGCGTTGAAGGGGAATTGTCCGTCAACGAAAAAACCGCATTGTTGCCGTCCTTATAATAGTATACGCCGTCGGCATAGTCGAGCGCGGTTACGTCAAAATCGAAAGAGTAGAGCGTAAGCGTTTGGTTTTCAACGATTTTTATGACGGTTCCCTCTGCAAAGCCGTATGAATTATCGCCAACGGCATAGTCGGTCAGGTCTGAAAATTCAAGCGTTTGCGTGAACGATTCGGGATATTGCGTAACGCCTTTATCGCCCTCTTCCGCAAGGGCAACGCCGCCTGAGGTCATGATTACGGCGGCTAACAATGAAGTTGTAAGTATTGCAAATTTTTTCACGATAAAATTATAACACACTATTTTTTTATTGTAAACTATTTTGAACGCGTTGGGCATGACGCGTTTTTTATGTAAAGCTACGGCGCTTACGGTTAAACGCCGTCCGACAATCTTCGTGCGCTCACATAAAAATCACAAAATAATTTTTAAATTTTTTAAATTAATTTTTTAATTATGCTCTTTTTGGCATGATTGCCGTTTATAATAAAAACAAACAAACGTTTGTTTAAGTTCGGAAAATAAAAAATGAAAAGTAAGAGATTGCTCAGGTTCTATTTTTCTGCGGAAGGCGTGGACAGGGCGCTTAACAATTTAATAACGGCGGCGGGGTGCGCGTCATTCTATGCGCCCGGGAAGGGCGTGTACTATGCTGAAAAGATGTTGCGGCTTATAGAAGTCAAAAGTGAATTGGGGCTTTTATGGAATTATCTTGACGGTATTTTGAAAGAATTCAGCGACGTGGAAAGGCAAACGCTTAAAAGGTACGGGGAATTGAGGTGCGGGTTTTCAAAGTTGGGCGATGAGGACAGGCGAGGCATAAGGCGGGCGGCGGTGAAGTTTGCGCGGCATGCGCGGGGGATTGAAAGGTTTTCGGCGGCCGTTGAACTTGTCGGAGAGTACTATTCGTTGATGTAACCCTTCCTATTTATTTGGCGGCGGCAGCAGGTCGCGTTCGGGTTTGCGTTTGCTTGAAAAGTACAGTATGGCAACCGCAACTATTGCTATCGCCGTTATCGCCACTGCGGCGATAATGCCTGTGTTTTCGTCTTTTGTTTCCCCGTTGAAAGAGGGTTGGGCGGGCAGGGGGTTGCGTTCATAATAATAGGTTTCGGGATAGTAGCCGAACGAACCGTTGCAATACAGATATGAACACTCCGCGCCGCCCTTTAAATAGCTGCCGTAAAACGCCGCCGTTACTTCTATATCGGGAACGGACGTCATGCCGTTAACTTTATCCGTTGAATATTTCAGTTTTACGGTCATGTGCAGATACACGTTTTCAAGCGGCTGTTCGCTTGTTACAACGTCGCTTTTCAGCATATAGCCGTACAGGGCAATGTAAACCCCGTCGTCCTCGGCATATTTAACGTAGTACCAGTTGTCGTCGTATTCCTCTATCACGGTCACGCAGTAAGTTTCGGGAACGGCAAAGAGGGAGGCGCGGGAATCGGGTTCGCTGCAAAAATACGCCGTTACGCCCTCGTCCACATAGGCATAACAGTAGTATGCGGCGGCGTAAGCCGTCGTTCCCGACATGATATTGCACGCAATTACAGCGGTGATGAGAAGGGTCGCAGTGAAAACTCTCATATTACGGAATTATATACCGTCACGGGTTAAAAAGATTGAGGAAATAGGTCGTAAAAGGTCTTATGCAAAGGGAAGATATTTTAAAGCGCATTGCCGAAATTGACAGTGAGCTTGAAAAACGCAGAAAGGGCGACAGGCTGTCGGCATATAACGGCGGAAGAAAAAAGCATAAAAAGCAGCTGCTGTTCCATAAATGCAAAAAGAGAAACCGTTGGGTGTTCGGCGGCAACCGTTCGGGGAAAACCGAGTGCGGCGCCGTGGAATGTCTTTGGATATTGAGGGGGATACACCCCTACCGCAAAAACAGAAAGGACGCCTTCGGTTGGGCGGTTTCGCTTTCCCAGCAGGTACAGCGCGACGTTGCGCAGGCAAAGATACTTTCCTATCTGCCGAAGAGCTGGATAGCCGAAATTATCATGCTTTCGGGGCGGAGGGACAGCCCTTCGGGCGGGGTCATAGACCAGATAAAGATAAGGAACGTATTCGGCGGCATATCCACGCTCGGCTTTAAAAGCTGCGACCAGGGCAGGGAAAAGTTTCAGGGTTCTTCGCTCGATTTCGTGTGGTTCGACGAGGAGCCGCCCCGCGATATATACGAAGAATGTTTGATGCGCGTCATGGACAGGCGGGGAGATATCTTCGGCACCATGACGCCCCTTAAAGGCAGGACGTTCATTTACAACGAAATATATCTGAACGTTCACAAAAATCCCGAAGTGTGGTGCGAGTTCATGAATTGGGAGGACAACCCGTACCTGTCCAAAAAGGAAATTAAACTTCTTGAAGGCGCTCTGGACGGTTCAACTCTCGATTCGAGAAAGTTCGGCAGGTTTTCTGAGGGCGCGGGGCTTGTCTATCCGGAATTCGACGAAAGCGTGCACGTCATACCGCCCTTTCCCGTTCCGCCCGAATGGCAGGATACGATATCCATTGACCCCGGTCTGAACAATCCGCTTTCCGCACATTGGTATTGCGTGGATTGGGACGGCAACGTTTACGTCGTTGCGGAACACTTTGCAAGCGGCAGGGACGTGGATTACCATGCCCGCGCCATTCGCGAAATAAGCGCTAAACTCGGCTGGAAAACGGACGCCCGCGGCAGAATTTCCGCGCTTATCGACAGCGCCGCCAACCAGAGGACGCTTGCTTCGGCAAAGAGCGTGGCGGAACTCTTTTGCGAACGGGGCATACTTGTCAACGGCAACGTAAATAAGGACGTTTTTTCGGGCATATCGCGGGTTAAAACCTTTTTAAAGAGGGGCAACGGCGAGGGAGATCTGTTCATCTTTTCCAACTGCGTTAACATGATAGAGGAATTCAAGGGCTACTTCTGGGCTGACGGCGACGCGCCCGTCAAGCGTGACGACCACTGCATGGACGAATTGAGGTATTACATTATGAACCGCCCGCGCCCCGCAAAAAAGGAGGGGGAAGAGAGCGCCGTGCGGTCGGATAAGCTGCGCAGGTTAAGGCGGAGGGGCAGAAAGGGGGAATTTTGATAAGACTGTCGGCGAGCGGGGAGAGGGCGGATAAGGGAGGTGTGAATGATTCATAAAAGCGAGGATGTGAAAAACGCGCTTATAAAATGCGCCACGGGGCTTTCGGCAAGCGAAACTGTGGAGGAATTCGCGGTTGAGGACGGGGAATTGAAGCTTATAAAGCGCAAAGTGACAAAGCGCGATATTCCGCCCGACATAAAGGCGGTGAAAATGCTGCTTGAAGAGCGCGGGGAGCTCACGGACGAGGAGCTTGAAACGGAGAGGGCGGCGCTTGCACGGATGTTGGAGGAGGACGGGTAGGCAAAGGTCGGGCGGAGAGCGCACCCGAAAATTAAAATAAATTTCAAGGAGAAAAAAATTGGCAGAAAATCAGGATCTTAAAGATGAAGAGCTTGCCCGCGAGGTTTTTAAGGATTTCGAACGCAGGCGGGAAGAGCGCAGAGCGCTTGAAAGGGGCTGGCAGTTGAATATGAACTTCGTAAACGGCAAGCAGTATTGCGGCATAGACCGTTCGGGGGAGATCGTTGAGGAGGAAAACAAATATTATTGGCAGGTGAAGCGCGTATTCAACCATATAGCGCCCATAGTGGATACCCGCCTTGCGAAGCTCGCCCGCATCCGTCCCGCGCTTGCGGTCAGGGCGGCTTCAGACAGTGAAAGCGACAGACACTCCGCCGCGCTTGCCTCTGCAATCCTTTCCGCCGTGCAGGAGGACGGGGATATCGACGGGGTTATGGCGGAAGCCACCGAGTGGTCGGAAGTGTGCGGCACGGTTTTCTATAAAGTGGTCTGGAACGCGGGCGGAGGTGCGCTTGTGGGGATTACGGACGACGGTGAAGAGGTGCGCGAAGGCGACGTTAAAATAGTCGCCGTGCCTCCGTTTGAGGTCTATCCTTATTCGCTGTATGAAGAAAAAATTTCCGCCCAGCCCTCCGTTATACACGCAAAAGCTCTGCCCGTTGAGGACATATATTCCATGTACGGGGTAAAGCTTGTCGGGCATGACGTAAGCGGGTACATAGACGGCGTCTGCCGCAGCGGCGAACAGGAAAGCGATGCGGGCGGCTATGAACTTGTGATAGAGCGGTATGAAAGACCCACGGCCGAGCTTGCGCAGGGACGGCTTACCGTGGTTGCGGGAGGCAAGGTGCTGTTCGACGGCCCGTTGCCCTATCTCAACGGAGACGGCGGGGCAAGGGACTATCCCTTTGTGAAGCAGACGGCGGTGCCCGTCGCGGGCAGATTTTTCGGCGCAAGCATAGTGGACAGGCTCATCCCCGTACAGCGGGCATATAACGCCGTAAAAAACCGCAAGCATGAATTTCTGAACAGGCTTGCAATGGGCGCAGTCGCGGTCGAGGACGGTTCGGTGGACGTGGACGAGCTCGGTGAGGACGGGCTTATGCCGGGTAAAATTCTCGTATACAGGCAGGGCTCCAACCCTCCGGAAATCATGTCGCAGGGCAGCGTGCCCGACGAGTTTTGGAAGGAGGAGGACAGCTTGCTTTCGGAATTTACAAAAATTGCGGGCACGGGAGATCTGTCCGAAAACGCCACAAGCTTTTCGGGCATAACTTCGGCGACGGGGCTCCAACTCATCATAGAACAGGATGAAGAGAGGCTGAACGTCTCCTATCAAAGCGTAAAGCGGGCTTTAAAGGAGATAGGACGGCAAATATTGCGGCTTTACAGGCAGTTTGCAACCAACGTGCGCATCATGAAAAGCGTAGGGGAGGGCAACGCGCTCAGCCTGTTCTATTTCAAGGGCGGCGATATAACTTCGGACGACGTGGTGTTGGAATCGGACAGCGATTTCAACTTGTCCCCCGCGCAGAAGCGCAGCGCCGTATACGAGGTGCTTGACAGGGGACTGTTTGCCGACGGGAACGGAAATATTTCTGTTTCGGTAAAAAATAAAATTCTGGAACTTCTCGGCTACACGTCGCTTGCAGGCGAGCGCGATCTGGGCGAATTGCACCGCACGCGCGCCGCCAACGAAAATCTTAAAATGCGCACCGCCCCTCAGGAGGTAAAAAGTTACGACGACCATGCAACGCACATTGCGGAGCACACGGCGTTTCTTCTTTCGGAGGAGCTTTCAAAGGACGCCGAACGGCGTATTATCGCGCACATGGAAAACCATAAAAAATTTATAACCGAACAAAGAGGAGGTAACGATGAACGATAAGACTTCAACGGCGGATAAGGAGAACGCAACCCTTGCCGAACAGGTCACGGCAGACGCCGCGGAGGCGGATAACGGAAAGATAGCTGCGGCAGGACTTGGAAAATTCGGAAGCGTTGACGCCCTGATAGCCGCTTATTCGAGTTTGGAGGCCGAATTCACCCGACGCAGTCAAAGGCTGAAAGAGCTTGAACAGGGGAACAAGGCGCAGGATATGCCGCAAAACGGCGCGCCCTCCCGGAAGTCCGACCTTGCCGCCGCAGATGACGACGAAGTAAAAACCGCAGTTATAGAGCAATATTTGCGCTCGCTCTCGGCAGGCAAGGGCGTGCCCCTCATGGTGGAGGGCATAAGCACCTCCGCACCGCGCGTCGCGCCCAAAACCGTTAAGGAAGCGGGCGCGTTGGCGCAAACGTTTTTAAAAAAATAAATAAAGGAGAATTAATTTGATTACACTTGAAAACGCGGATAAAGCGTTAAAAGACTATTATCTCGAAGCCGTAACGGCACAATTGAACGACGGTATTTCACCCTTTTATTCGGCAATAGAAAAGACTGCCGAAAACGTTGCGGGCAAGAACGTCACCCTTGCAGTAGTGCGCGGCAACAGCGGAAACATCGTTGCGGGCGCGGAGGACGGCGATCTTCCCGATCCCTATAAAAACAGATATCTTTCCATATCGACGCCGCTTAAAAACCTTTACGGCACAATTGAAATAAGCGACAAGGCCATGAGGGCTTCGCGCGATTCTTCGGGCGCGTTCGTCAATCTTGTCAATGCCGAAATGGAGGGACTTATTTCCAGCGCAAAACAGAATTTTCAGCGCATGCTCTTCGGCGACGGGTCGGGAAAACTCTGCACGGTCGTTTCAAAATCTTCCGATACGGTGCTTGAAGTGGACAGCGCAAAACAGTATTACGTCGGCATGCAGGTGGATATAACCCCTTCATCGGGCGTACTGTCCGCGGAGGGCACGGGTATTTACATCAAAGACGTAAACGTTGCTTCTTCCACCGTCACGTTGGGCAGTGCGCTTTCGGAAGCCGTAGCGGGCGGAGCCATATACATTCACGGCAGCATTGACAGCGAACTTACGGGGCTCGGAGCGATATTCGATTCGAATACCCTTTACGGGTACGCTAAATCGGAGGAAAGTTACTTCGCTCCCTATGCCGCAGACGGCGGCGGGCAATTGACGGAGGAGCTGCTTTCGGGCGTTCTCGACCATATGGAAGAGAACTTCAACAGCAGAATAAACATGATACTCTGTTCCTACTCTACGCGCAGAAAGATAGCGTCGCTGATAGCCGATAACAGGCGCGTTGTCAACACCGTGGACGCCCGCACGGGGCTCGGGGTCGTTTCGGTAAACGACGTGCCCGTGTATGCGGATAAGTATTGCCCCGACGACAGAATAATCTTCGTCAATACCGACGATTTCTCTTTGAACCAACTCTGCGATTGGGAATGGTTGGAGGACGAGGACGGCAAAATTTTAAAGCAGGTGCCCGGCAAGGCGGCATATACCGCAACTCTTGTTAAATATGCGGAACTGATATGCAAGAAGCCCTGCGCGCAGGCGGTGCTTAAAAACTTTACCGAATAAAAAACTACGGGAATTATTTGCGGGCGGGCAGGCTTTTTCGCTTTTCCGTCCGCAAAAACCTATCAGGGAGGTAAAAATGAAAGTTAAAGACATTATAGCCCGCGCTCTGCGCATTACGGGCAGGGCCGACGTCGCTGACGCGCTTGATTCCGACGCAGAGCGCACGGCAGACGGTGAGGAGGCCGTAAAGACAATGCTCTATTGCTTCAATGCGGTCGAAAACGAACTTGCGCGGAGCTATTTCCCCTTAATTTACAGTGAAGAGGTCGTTGCGGTTTCGGGCAGAGTAAGCTTTGCCGATTTCACTTACTGCCCCGTAAAAATAACTTCCGTCAAAAGCGGCGGGAAACCGCTTAAATACACTTTAAACCCGCAATATATATCGGCGGACGCCGAAGCGGTCAGCGTGGAGTATTGGTATACGCCCGCGCAGAAGGATATCGACGGCGATTCGGCTTACGACGGAACGGAAGTGGGCGAACTTCTTGTAGCGTACGGCGCGGCTTCGGAGTATTGCCTTATAAACGGCGAAAGCGCCGCAGCGGAGCTGTGGGAGAGTAAATACAGGGAGGCGATAGACGGTTCGCGCAGAACCCACCGACGCAAACACTACATACCGCCGAGGAGGTGGGTATGAGTACGGCGTTCGTGCCGACGTCTTTGCGCAAGCAGGACGTTATATCTGCCGAAGGCGGACTTTTTATAAACTGTAAATCGGTTTCAGGCAAAATTTTTCCCGCGCTTACGCCCGTAAAGCAAAGTTGCGCCGTCCCGCAGAACATAGTTTGCGTAAAATACTATCCCGGATTAAGCGCGTATATAATGTATGCGGACGGAAGTGTTTATTCTTCAATGAACGGAGCTATGTTTATACGGGCGTATACGGTGGCTTCGGACACGCCCTTCATTGTAGAGGAGCGCACCGAAGAGAAAGGGCTCAGGGGTCATGTAATCTGCAACGACGTAATATTCAACCACATGGGCATGACCTTCAATTACAGCAATTTCGAGGGCAATTTGTCCTGCGGGGCGATCTGGCACGGGCGTTTGTTCGGCGCGGACCGCACGGACGGTTACAAACTTAATTGGTCGGGCGAGGGCGGCGTTTACGATTGGACTTCCGGCATTTCGGGCGCGGGCTGGGCCTATCCCGAAGAGGACGGCTTCGGGAAAATTTTAAACGTAATAGGTTTTAACGACAGGTTGGTGCTTTTAAGACAGCACGGGCTTACGGTAGTGAAAGCCTTCGGCTCTCCCGAAAATTTTGCCATGGACGGGTATTACAGGCTTCCGAATATAATAGCGGGAACGGCGGCCGTCGTCGGGGATAAGCTTTTCATATGTACGGGCAACGGGCTGTTTTACTTTACGGGCAGTTCGGTTCAAAGGATAAGCGATAAGCTTTTCAGCGGGCTTACGCCCGTTAACGCCGTAGCTTTCGGGGACAGATATCTCGCGTGCGGCAATCACAGTTCGTTCGGCAGAAACGTAATTTACGTCTACGATTCGTCGGATAAAACGTCCTATATAGCGGACGCGCCCGTCGCCGTGCTGTGTGCCGCCGCCGGAGTGTTCGGCTACGATTCAAGCGTTTGCTATCTCTTGGCCGAGGGCGGAGCATATACTTTTATCAGCGGCGCCGTGGATTTCGGTACGGATAAGCCCAAGGTTCTTGAAAAAATTTATATCGATTGCGCGGGAAATGTCGGCGTCACCGTTTCAAACGGGCAAATATCGCGCAAGTTTGTTGAAGCAAGCGGAACGCTTCGTTTGAATATGCGCGGTTCGGCGTTTACTTTCACCGTAACGGGCAAGGACGAAATCCGCGGGATAACGGCGTATGCGGAGGCGGATAATGCAGTTTGATATCATTGAAGTAACGGATGAATATCTGGACAGTTTGACAACTTTACAAATGCAGCTTTTGCGGACGGCGCAGAAGAACAAGGACAATTTAAAACATAAAATGGAACAGGATCTGGCGCTGTTTAAAAAGCTTCTGTATACAAACGGCATGGTCAATTCCTCTCTGCTTGCCCAAAAAAGCGCAGAGCTTGAAGAAGAATTCGATTATCAGGTGGGAATACTCGCGGAACAACTTCTTTACGCGCTTGAAATGAACGAACCATATCCCGATTCGGGCGACTACGATGATTCTACGGGGTATATTGTGGATTATTCTCTGTCCTATACCGACAGGTACATCATTGTACGCGATTATTATCTTGCAATAGAGGATCCTGCGGAGCGCATGTCGCTTTATAGCAACGATGAGGTTGCAAAAAAATATCTCGGAAATTATTACACCACATTATATAATGTGCTGTATACGTATTCGCAGTAATTTTAGGTGAGTGGCGCTTTGGCGCCACTTGCCGTTTTGTGTCTGTCGGGGAATCCTTCCAAGCAAGGCGAGGCCTCCGTAAAATAGTGAACGGCGGCATTCCGTTTCAGGGTTATGTTTAGCTTGCCGAAACGTTTTCAATCGCGGCGGCAAATTGCTTTACAATTTCAGTGCGCTCTGTTATAATTTTTTTTATGAAAACGGCTGACGATTGGTCCGATTACAAAATTATAGCCACTGCCGACGGAATGAAGCTTGAAAATTGGAAGGGCATAATTCTTCTCCGCCCCGATCCTCAGGTAATCTGGTCGGGAAAGGAACTTGAAAAATACGAAGGTATTCACGCCGTCTACCGCCGCAGCGACAAGGGCGGCGGCTTTTGGGACGTAAAACGCCCCTTTCCACCCGAATGGACTATTGAATACGGCGACCTTGCCTTTAAAATCAAGCCCATGGGCTTTAAACATACGGGACTTTTCCCCGAACAGGCGGTAAACTGGAAGGAAATGCGCAGGCTTATCGCCCTTGCCCAAAGCCGCAATCCCTCCCGCGGGGTGAAGGTTTTAAACCTTTTTGCCTATACGGGCGGCGCAAGCGTCGCATGCGCCAAATCGGGCGCGCAGGTTACCCATGTGGACGCGGCGAAGGGTATGGTGGAACGCGCGGGCGAAAACGCGCGGCTTTCGGGAATTACGGGCGGCATACGCTATATTGTCGACGACTGCATGAAGTTTGTCGCACGCGAGATCCGCAGGGGCAACCGCTACGACGCAATAATTATGGACCCGCCCAGCTACGGCAGGGGACCCGACGGCGAGATGTGGAAGATAGAGCGCGACCTATTCGGGTTCGTTACGGAGTGCGTTAAACTTCTTTCGGACGATCCCGTTTTCTTTCTCATAAACAGTTACACCACGGGACTGCAACCCGCGGTTCTGAAAAATATACTTACGCTTACGTTAAAAAATTTCAGCGGAAGCGTTGACGCATATGAAGTCGGAATTGCAACCGAGGAGGGGATAGCCCTTCCCTGCGGCGCAAGCGGACTTTTCACGGGAGGCGGTTATGCAGGATAGCGAACTTACGGTAATTTATGAAGACAATCACGTTATAGTGGTATTAAAACCGCAGAACGTGCCTTCCTGCCCTGACGAAAGCGGCGACGACAGCCTTTTGGACTGCGTAAAGCGCTATATTAAAAGGGCGTACGGCAAACCGGGCAACGCATACGTCGGGCTTGTCCACAGGCTTGACAGACCCACGGGCGGAGTGATGGTGTTTGCAAAGACGTCCAAAGCGGCTGCAAGGCTTTCCGCGCAGATGTCGGGCGGCGATTTTGAAAAGCGTTATCTTGCGGTGCTGTGCGGAACGCCCGCGAAAGACAGCGCGCGCCTTGAAAATTATTTAAGGAAAAATTCCATAAACAACACCGTCTACGTCTGTACGCAGACGGAGGAAGGCGCAAAGTTTGCCGCGCTGGATTACTGCGTGGAGGGGAAAGCCGCGGGGCTTTCGCTTGTGGAAATAAAACTTCATACGGGCAGAACGCACCAGATAAGGGTTCAGACGGCGGCTATAAATTGCCCCGTGTACGGCGATATGCGCTACGGCGGTGAAAAGGCGGTAAAGGGCAAACTTGCGCTTTGGGCGTATTCTTTAAGGTTCAACCACCCCGTCACGCACGAACGTTTAAGATTCATTGCCGAACCGCCCGAGGACGAAACCCCTTGGAAACTTTTTGACATAGAACATATTTTGCCCTGAAAGCAGGGGGAAATTTCATTATCTTTTTATTAATCGCAATTCAAAAGTAATTGACAACGTTTTTTTATTATTGTAAAATAAACAGGTACAGATTGCAGACAAGTACAGATTTTGACAAAATATTGCCTTTTGGCAGAAAGAGATTGAATTATGAGATCCATAAGATTAAAAAAATTATTGTTGATAACGCTCGCCGCGCTAATGACGGTTTGCCTTGCGGTTGTCGCGGGGCTTCGTCTTGATTTTGCTTCGGCGGATTCCGAAAGGGAGGTCACTTTAAGCGGTTCCACCATATTCGTAACCTCAAACGGTGCGGAAGTGTGGTCAAATAAGGACGGCGAAGATTATTATACTACGTTCGTCCTCACTGAAGACGACGATACCGTGGATTACAGGCGCAATCTCGCGTACGAGTGGTATTACAACAAAAATTCGGACGACGGGGAAGCGTCCGCGGACATTGCCGAAGGCTATTTCAATATGGAAATAGGTTTTGCGTCAACGTCGTTCGAAAAGTTTGTAATAACTTTCGAAAGCCAGCAGTATTCCCAGACGAAGGATGAAAAAACTTCGAATTATATAATGTTTGCCCCCGCAGAGGACGGTAAGGTCCGCGTTTGCATCACCGACGACGCAGACGCGGCCGTTCCCGAAACGGACGTTACGGTTGTCGACGCCGACCATATCGCCATCGCCTTTACAAAGAGCGGCGACGCGGGTTGCTACGGCGTTACCGTCAACGGGGAAAGCGCGGGCACGTTTAAAAACATCGGCGGAACGTACTCCAAGTATGTTTCTTCCACGACAAAGCCCGTAAGACCCCTTCTGTTCAGCGCGGAATTCGGCGAAGAAAGCTCTTCCGACGGCGCGCAGTTGGTTATGTATTCGCTCAACGGACAGGATTTCAAGTTGACCTCCACCCCTAACGAATCCAACGGACACCATGTAAGCGGAAAGGTTTACGATACGGCCGCGCCCGTTCTGTGCCTTGACAGCGGACTTTCATTCATAGAACGCGGCAGCGAAATAACCTTCGATTATACGGTTATAGACGTTCTTGCAAGCTCTCCCAGCACGTCTACTTCGTATTTCATGCTCACGAAGGAGCAGGCGGAGAACGCGGACTTCGATTCCAACAACTATTCGGACGAGGATTTGTTCAGAACGGTAACGGACAGCGACAACCAATACATGATACCCCATGCAAAGCATTATCTGCCTAATTTGGGCGACTATAACGAGGGCGTGTTCGACGGCGTTAACCTCACTGCCGAAGCGGCGGTAAAGGTTGCGGTAAAGCTTACGGATACCACCGCGTCGGGCGGGATTTCGGACTATGTGTTGCTCGATTGGTACGTCGATAAAAATTATATAGTTACCGTAAACGGCAACAATTATATCGCAATCGCCAATGACGAGGTTGGCCCCACATACGCCTATACGGACGTTGCCGCCCAGACAAGCGACCCCGACGGCGAGGCTTGGCAGACTATTCTCGACGAATATCAGGCGGCTGTAACGGAGGCGGCTAAGGACCTTAAAGCGGGCAGTAAGAACTATTTCTATCTCCCCTCTGCGGAGAGCCTTTTCTCGGACAACTGCACAAGATACCGCGACCTCACTTTCAATATATATTATAATAACGGCACGCAGTCGTCGTCAACGGGGAAAAGCGCTTCCGCGCTCTCAATCAACCTCACGAAAGCGGGCAAATATGTTTTCACTGTCTATGTGACGGACGCTTCGGGCAACATAATGTACTATTACAACCCCGAATACGATCCCGAAACGGACGACGAGGCGGACAAGACCGTAGATATTTCAACGGGCAATATCTGGAGCATGTACGAAGAGGACGAGGACGGCGATTTTGCCGATACAAGGAAGTATTTGCCTTGGTTCGAGTTTACTGTTGCGGCTTCCGACCTTGAAGTAGAAGATCCCGACGAGCAGGAAATTGCTTATGTGGGAACCACGTGTTCTTCAATTTCTTTCGATATAAACGGCGTTGAATACAGCGCAAAGTATTCGCTTTATCTGTTCGATAACGAAAGTTATGCCAATGATGAAAACAACGGCGTTGCGCTCACGTATGACGAGTTTATCTCAATGAAAGCCGAGCTGATGGATTGGGTAACCAATCCCGAATACAGAAACTATTTTACGGAGATACGTTCCGTAAACGATATGTCCTCTACGGATGAAGAATATCAGATTTACGGCGATTATTCCTGGAACAATTCTTCGCTCAGCTTTGTACCGCAGGAAAGCGGCTTCTACGTCGTTAGATGTGCGGTTACAAGCACGGTTGATACGCGTCCGGAAGTTTCGGCGCACATGGTTATAAGCGTTTCCGACCGCGTTAATTCCATTGCAGGCGAAGATACCTGGGTTCAGGATAACCTTGTTTCTATAATCCTGCTTGTTATTGCCGGCGTCGCGCTTATAGGTATAATCCTGTTGCTTGTAATCAAACCCAAAGATAATGGCGATATCGATGAAGTAGAACTTAAAGATTCTTCCGAAAAAGCCAAGAAGAGCAAGAAAAAGAGCAAATAATTAAAATATTGAAATATTGAAATATTGAAATATTGAAATAAAATCGGGAGCGCCTGTGCGGCGCTCCCGATTTTATATATGCGTTTATTAAGTTTATCCGACGGCAATGCAGAAGCAAATGCAAAGTTAATAAAAAGGTTAAGGGGCGCCCGCGCATTAAAGCGCGGGCGCCCCTTTTTAAAAAAATCTCTCGTTATACGGGATGTTAAGAAGAAGAGTTGTCTGTTTATAGTCGTTGCGCGACGAAGCGTTGCCCGATTGCCGCCCGTCACGCACACCGAGGAATACCACGTCGCTGTCATTCCGACCGAAGCGGGAGTGACCCACCGCTGTCATTCCGACAGAGTGAGTGAAGCGATTACTTCCTTGTCATCCCGACCGAAGTGAACGGAGTGTCCGCCCCTTGTCATCTCGACCGAGGGAAGTGAAACGATTACTTCCTTTTCATCCCGACCGAGGGAAGTGAAACGACCGAGTGGAGAGATCTCCCAATAACATCAACGAATTAAGAAATAATGAGATCTTTCGACTTCGTTCGCTACGCTCACTACGCTCAAGATGACAAAGTAAGGAGTGGGGGATTCTTCCATGCGTTACGCTTAGTTTGCACAATATTATCCTGAAATCTTTTTGTAATGCGGTGTGCAAAGTTTCGGGCTTACATCCTCACGCGAAATGATGGGTGCGCCCGGAATGACAAAAGGCGTCCGCTAGCCCCGTCACGCTTTTTAAGCTCCGCCCGGAATGATAAGGCGGCTATGCGCTTTGCCCTTTTTCAAGTTAATATGGAATTACGCCGAGCAATATGCCTGCCAAAACTGTCGCCGCAAAAATTATCGCTTGTATTTTGCCTATCTTCATGGTTCTCTTATACGCCACCGTAAGAATGAACATTGCTATTATTATAAACACCGTCAGAATGTATGAGCGCAGCCATACCGCCAGCCATACAAGGCACAGTGTGTATATGTGAATCATTATTTTATAGCCGAACAGGCTATCCGATATCTGTCCCGCGTTTTCGGCTTTGGTTTTGTTTTCCAAAAGGAACAGTCCCGCCGTCGAGCCTGCGGCAAGCAATACCGTATAGACCGAACCGAGAATGTCAGACAAAGAAAAATACGGTTGTGCATTGCGCAGCATGCGTTGGAAGCAGGTGGTTACGCTGTCAAGCGGTGAGAATGGCAGTAAAAATAAAAAGTCGTCAGTTGCAAAAGAGTAAAAAACAATAGTTATTACGTTTGCTATCAGGAACGCGACAAAGAACCAAAAAATTGCAAACATTATGCCGTCGCCTGTACTGTTTGCCCGCGTGAATGTAAACGAAGATATCGCATAAATAAAGTAAATCGGCAACAGTGAGGCAAAGTATTGCGGAATGTAATAAATTGCTTTTATTTCCTGGGTAACGTTTGCTATTGCGGTGATCGCGCCCAGCCAATAAGCGACGGTATATATGAAGTACAGCGCAATCAGACCGGTTAAAAAATGCACGAATAAAATTTTCGTGTGGGTCAGCGGGAGGGAGTAATAAAGATCAACGCTCCGCTTCTTCATTCTGTAGTTGAAAGCCCGTACCGGTATAAAAAACGCAAGCACCCCGCCGATCGTGGAAATAAGCCATAAATAGCTTGAATAATAATTGTCAAACAGCATGGGCGTTATATATATAAGCGTAGCTATTACGGTGACGCAGCATACTGTAAACATGTTCTTTTTAATTTCATACAAAAGATATTTTTTCATTTTAAATACCCCCTGCTTTGCACTTCTTCAATGAACATGTCTTCAAAGTCCATGGGAATTTCTTCCATAACGACGGGGTTCATCGCTTCCAGCCGCGCTTTCGCTTCTTCAGCTTTGCCCCGTCCGACCGCCGTTATTACGCGCCCCGTCTTGGTGAACTGTACACATTCAAAGGGTAAATCCGCCGCTTCGACGTCGTTTGCGAATACCAATTGGAATTTGAACATATTTTCAAGCGCGTTTTCTATCTTGCCGCACACCTTGACGGCGTTGTTGTCTACAAGTACGAAGCTGTCGCATATGTCTTCAAGTTCCCTCAGGGAGTGGGAGGCGATTATGACCGTAGACCCGCTTTCCTGTAATTTTATAAGCCCGCGCTTGAATTCCAGCCGCGCAAGCGGATCCAATCCGTCAAAGGCTTCGTCCAAAAACAGATATTTAGGGCTGCACGCCAGCGCCGCGGCGATAAAAAGCTGTCTTTTCATACCCTTTGAAAAATTGCGTATGGGGCTTTGCATGTTAAGATTGAATTTAGTCGTATACGATTGAAAAACTTCGTCGTCAAAGGGATAAAAGGTTTTGTACAGTTCCCGCAGTTTCATTCCCGTCACGCCAGAATCGTAATAGGGGTCGTCGGGCAGGAAGAATATATCCTTTTTTACCTTGGGATTATCGTATACGGGGTCGCCGTCGATAAGTATGCAGCCGCTGTCGGGCTTCAAAACGCCGCTTAAAAGTCTTAAAAGCGTGCTTTTGCCCGCGCCGTTGATGCCGACAAGCCCGCAAATGCTTTCGCTTTCCACCGTGATGTCGGCGTTGTCATATACGACCTTATTGCCGAACCTCTTTGAAAGTTTGTATATGTTTATCATTGATTGTCTCCGTAAATTTCGTTAATAAGCCGTTCAAGGTCGCTCTTTGCCAAGCCCGCGTCTTTCAGCTCCTCCAACTTTTCGGCGGCTATCTTTTCAAGGTTTGCTTTCTTGTCCCGCGGCGCAACATAAACGCCCTTTTTCGGCATGGAATAAATATACCCCTCGCTCTCCAAAGCGGTATAAGCATGTTGCACGGTGTTGGGGTTGATGCCTAAATTAAGCGCAAGTTCTCTGCAAGAAGGCAGCTGCTCGTTTTCGGCGTACAGTCCAAGATCTATTTTTCTTTTCATGTCGTCTGCGATTCGCAGATAGACGGTTCTTTTCTGAATTTGCACAAGCTTTCCTTCTATTGTATTATCTGTACTAAATATAACATACAAAAAGCCCGATGTCAACAGATTTGGAGAAAGTTTCGCGGATTTAGACCCGATTTTTGCTGTACGTGACTGACCGCATGTAAAAAAATGCAAGTTTTTATAAAGTTTTTGCGTTCATTTTCTTGACAAAGGGGGGGGGTACGGCAATGTAAAGGGCAACATCAATTTAACAAAGGGCAGAGTAAAGGTTGAAAAGGGTGCAACTGTTGCTGCGGTTGTCGCTCAGAGCAATGAAGCAATTATTGATGTTACCGACGTCGATGTTGATGTAGCTCAAATTAGTGGCGTTACTGCTCAAATTGCAGGCGCGCAAGCCAAAATTGTTGATTCAACTTATTTAAGTTACTTTGCAGGCGGACTTGGTACTGAAAACAATCCGTATATTATTGTAAATTCGGATCAATTGGGTTCTATGCCATTAATTTCTAATAGTATGAGTGAAAACTCTTCTATATTTTATTTTAAATGTAGCTCTAACTTTGAAATTGATGAAAATATAGATTTAAGTGGTTATGCTAATAAATATTACATATTAAATAAACAGGATCCGGCGGCGAATACAGCTACAATAATTGTTTATGGTGGTTCATTTGAGGCATTTGATCCCTCAAATGTAGTTGCAGAAAATCCTGCGCAAAATTATGTCCCTGAAGGATATAATGTAACTACTTCTTCAAGAGGTAACACAGGGGTTTTAATTTATACGGTAACTAAAAGTTAACAAAATTATTAATGCGCGCGGGCAAGTAATTGCCCGCGCGTTTTTGCGTTGCAAAAACAAATGGCGCACGGGGCAAATATATTGCCCTGTGCGCTTTACATTTTTTACAAAATATGGTATAATAATACTATATTCGTCAACAATATGTTTGATTTAATAAGCAAACCGCTAATTTCGGATTGTGCCGCCGTTCCTTGCTTGGGGGATTCCTTTGCGCAATATAATCGAAGTCTTTTATAATAAGGTGCGCAAAGCTTCGCTACGCTCGGAATGACAGTGTAGTGGGAGCGAAGCGCCCCCTGTCATCTCGACCAAAGTGAACGAAGTGCTCAACCTGTCATCCCGACCGAGGGAGCAAAGCGACCGAGCGGAGAGATCTCCTATATAATGAGGGTCGCGGACGTGCCCGAATCGCGGAAAAAATTTACATATGTCATACTTGAAAAAATTAAAGGAATACCATGGCTGATAAGACTTACAACGCAGACGATTTAAAAATTCTTGAAGGACTTGAAGCGGTGCGCGTGCGCCCCGGCATGTACATTGGTTCTACGGGCGTCAAGGGGCTTCACCACATACTTTGGGAGATCGTGGACAACTCTATCGACGAAGCCGCCAACGGCTACGCCGACGAAATTACCGTAAAGCTCTGGAAGGACGGTTCGGCTTCCGTGCGCGATAACGGCAGGGGCATGCCCACCGACGTAAACACAAAAGCCAAAATGAGCGGCGTTGAAATAATCTTTACCAAACTTCATGCGGGCGGCAAGTTCGATAATGAAAATTACGCCTTTTCGGGCGGGCTTCACGGCGTGGGCGCGTCGGTAACCAACGCCCTTTCCGAATGGCTTAAAGTGGAAGTTTACCGCGGCAACGTCTTTAAAATGGACTTTAAAAGTTCCTACGACGAGGAAAAAAAGAAGTGGCTGTGCGGCGTTCCCACAGCTCCGCTTGCCGATACGGGCGAAAAGACAGATGAAAAGGGTACCTTCGTCCGCTTCATGCCCGATAAAGAGGTGTTCGAAACGTTGGAATGGAACTACGACACCATTTCAAAGCGCCTCAAAGAACTTGCGTTTCTGAACAAGGGAGTAAAGATAAATCTCATTGACGAGCGTGATTTGTACGACTTCGAAGAGGGCGAAGAGGACGAGGACGGCAACATGACCCCCGTCCGCGTCAAGCTGCCCGACCGCGAACCCGTAAGCTACAAATACGACGGCGGGCTTGTGGACTTCGTAAAGTACCTCAACGGCGACAAGGCTTCGCTCTATGCCGAACCGCTGTATTATTCCGTCGTCAAGGATATCCAAATCAAGGGCGCGCCCGCGGGCAAGATAAAAATCGAGTTCGCGCTCGCCCATACAAAGGAAGATTCGGAAAGCCTTTTCTCTTTCGTCAACAATATCTCGACCATAGAGGGCGGATATCATGAGACGGGCTTCTATTCGGGACTTTTAAAAGTTATCAACGAATACGCCCGCAATAACGGCGTTCTGAAAGCGAAGGAACCCGCCTTTATCTCCGACGATATCAAAGAGGGTTTGACCGCCGTGCTGAACGTAAAACTTGCGAACGTGCAGTTCGAGGGGCAGACCAAGACGAAGCTCGGCAACCCCGAAGTAAAGGCGCCCGTCGACCAAGCCGTATGCGAGGGGCTTGCGCATTTGCAGACGGTTAAGGGCAATAAAAATATATTCGACGTAATCGCAAAAAAAGCCAAATTTGCCGCCGACGACAGGATAAAGCACCGCGCCGAGCGCGACGTGGCAAAGGCGGCGTCCGACAGCGACGGGTTGAACCTCGTGGGCAAGCTTGCGTCGTGTTCGGGCAAAAATCCCGACATGAACGAACTGTTCATAGTAGAGGGCGATTCTGCGGGCGGCACTGCAAAACAGGCGAGGGTAAGACAGTTCCAATCCATTCTTCCCCTTCGCGGCAAGCCTCTTAACGTGCAGAAAAAGACGGCTTTGCAGGCTTTGCAGAACGAGGAAATAAAGACGCTCGTTTCCGCCATAGGCGCGGGATTTAACCGCTCTTTCGAGGTGGATAAGACCAAATATAAAAAGGTCATAATCCTTTCCGACGCCGATCAGGACGGCATGCACATCCGCTGTATTTTGCTGACTTTCTTCTTTAAATACATGCGCGACCTTGTAAACGCGGGCTATGTATATATAGGCATGCCGCCCCTTTATAAAGTGTACAAAAAGGACGTGGTGGAGTACGCTTACGACGACAAAGAGCTGGATGAAAAGATAAAAAAGGTGGGCAAGGGCTATTCCCTGCAACGCTATAAGGGACTTGGCGAAATGTCCGCCGACCAGCTTTGGGATACGACCATGAACCCCGCCACGCGCAATCTTATACAGGTCACGATTGAGGATGCGGCGGAAGCTACCGACGTCATCGATATGCTTATGGGCGACAAGGTGGAAGGCAGAAAGGACTTCCTTGCTAAAAACGCCAACTTCAACAAGGTGGACGGTTTTATCGACAGAGTGAAATTTAAGCCCGAACAGGGCGGGGAGGATGACTGATGGCTAAAAAGAACAGCGGTTTTCAGCAATCCATACCTCAGGGCAACGTGTATGTGCAGAGCATTGAAGAGGTTATGCCCAATTCCATGCTCCCGTATGCGGAGTTTGTCATACTTGACAGGGCTCTGCCCCGCGTTGAGGACGGGCTGAAACCCGTTCAGCGCAGAATACTTTACACAATGATTGAAATGGGGCTTACGCCCGATAAACCCCACAAAAAATCTGCGCGCATAGTGGGCGATTGCATGGGTAAATATCATCCCCACGGCGACAGCTCGGTCTATGACGCGATGGTAAGAATGGCCCAGCCCTTCAACATGCGGCTTACTCTTGTGAACGGGCACGGCAACTTCGGTTCGGTGGACGGCGACCCCGCCGCGGCAATGAGGTATACCGAAGCAAGGCTTGAACCGCTCGCGTTGGAGCTGTTAAAGGATTTGGACAAGGAAACGGTGCCCTTTTCATTCAACTTCGACGATTCGCTGCTTGAACCCGATATCCTCCCCGGCAGATACCCCAACCTGTTGGTTAACGGCGCAAACGGCATTGCGGTAGGGCTTGCGACCAATATACCCACGCACAACCTTTCGGAGGTGATAGACGGTTGTTGCGCATATATCGACAACAACAGGATATCCCTGCGCGAGATGATGAAGATTATCCCCGGTCCCGATTTTTCGACGGGCGGATATATAATAGAAAACGAACTGAAACAGGCGTATGAAACGGGCAAGGGCAAGATAACCCTGCGCGCAAAGTACAACGTGGAGCAGGGCGATTACGGCAGAAAGAACATAGTAATTACCGAACTCCCCTACCAGACCAACAAAGCCGAGCTTTTGCGCAAAATAATGCTTTTGCGCGAGGAAAAGAAGGAGCTGTTGTCGGGCATCGCCGATATTGTGGACGAATCCGACCGTACGGGCATGCGCGCGGTTATTTCGGTCAAAAAGGATGCGGAAGTAGACCCCATAATAGCCGCACTGTTGAAGTATACCGACCTTGAATGTACTTTCGGTATAAACATGGTGGCCATAGCGGGCGGCAAGCCCCGCCAGCTCGGGCTTTTGGATATAATCAAATACTATACCAACTATCAACGCACGGTCGTTTTGCGCCGCACGCGGTTCGAACTGAAAGAGGCAAAGGCGCGCTGCCATATCCTCGAAGGACTTATTATCGGCGTGCACAACGTGGACGAGGTTGTAAAGATTATAAAGACCTCCGAATCCACGCCCGATGCAAGAAGGCGGTTGATGGAGCGGTTCTCGCTGTCCGAAAAACAAGCTCAAGCCATTCTCGATCTGCGTCTTGCCCGCCTTGCCAAGCTTGAAGTTACCAAGCTTGAAAACGAACTTGCCGAACTTAAAAAGAAGATAGCCTATCTTGAAAGCATAATTGCGGACAGGGCATTGCAGTGGAAAATCGTCAAGGATGAAATGCAGGAAATAAAGCGCAAATATCCTTGCCCCAGAAAGTCGGTCATAAAGCCTTCGGCGGAAAAGATAAACGTCAGCCGCACCGATATAAAGAAAGTCGTAACCGATTGGACGGTTTGCATAACGGCGGCGGGGACGCTTAAATTCGTGGAACAGGACGAATTTGCCGAAAACGCAAAGAAAAAACTTGCTGTAAGAACACCTCTTTCGGGTATTCCCTTGGGCTGCGTAAACTGTACGTCGGCCGAAACGGTGTTTGTCTTTACCGACCGCGGCAACTGCGTAAGGCTCAGCCTTGATGAAATTGAGCCGCAGGACTTCCGCGCTGCCGGCGTCAAGCTGGAAACTTTATGCGATCAGGTTGAAAAGGGAGAACTTCCCGTTAAAATATTTGCCTTCAAGGGCAAACGCACGGGCGACGTTCTGTTCTTTACCCGCCTCGGCGCCGTCAAGCGTTCCCCTTGGAGCGAATATGAGGTAAATAAACCCTACTTCGCGGCGCTTAAACTGAAAGAGGGCGACAGGCTTATCAACGTCGAGGACTTTGACGAGGACGAATATTCCGCAATGCTGTTCGTAACGAAGGGGGCGATGTGCCTCAACGCCGCAAAGGACGACGTGCCTTCGCAGGGCAGAATTTCCGGCGGAGTGAAGGGCATCGGGCTGAATGAAAAAGACGAAGTAATTTTTGCAACGCAACAGAACGGCGAGGGGGAAATTATCGTAGTTACTTCGCTCGGCGGGTTCAAGCGCGTTATATCTTCGCTGTTCGATTCACACGGGCGCGGCTCTAAGGGTATGATGATAGCCGATATCAAGGGCAAGGGCGAACTGCTTTTCGCGGATTATGTGACCGTGCCGTATAATGTTGCGGTGGTTTCCGAAGAAAAAACCGTTACGGAACTTTGCACGGAGGATATTCCCATAGAAAACAGGGTTACGCGCGGCAAGCCCGTCGGCGATATTAAGAACGTTTCGGGCGTATACGCCTTAAAACATAAAGTTGACTTACGCGGACACAAGCAGGTGAGATTTTAATTACGGAGCAAACCAATGACGGTATTACTTGTAAGTGAAATTATTTACGCTTTGATAGGTTTTGCGGGCGGCATTGTGGCGGCGCTTGCCGTGTTTGCCGCAGTTTTCCTGACCGCGGTATTGCGTGAAAAGAAAAAGTCGGAAAAATCGTGGAAACCGTCCAAACGCCGCCGCGCAGAAAGCGCAGAAAGCGCAGAAAGCGCAGACGATAAAAAATAACGTTCCGCGCGCGCCGCGCGCGGACGATTATATATTAAAAATTAAAAAGGCAAAAAAACGGAGGTTTTAAAATGGCAAAAAAATTCAGTGAAATTACTAAAAATAAGGAGGACGAACTCAAAGGGCAGATTGAAGAGGTCAAATCCAGGATGAACAAAATGGGCCCCGTAAAAATAACTCTTTTGATAATCTTCGCCCTGGGCACGGTTCTTTCGTTCGTCTTTTACGACTACATTTTCGGCGTCAACAATATTTTTAACGGCACAGAACGAATAGATTTCAAGTCTGATTTTTTAAACACTTTATGGGCGTTCGTACCCGACATTATCAAGTGCGTGCAAATTATCACTATAACCCTTATAATAACGTGCATAATTTTGTACGTGATAAGGAAGCACTTCATGAAGACCCGCCGCGGCGTGACGGTTTCCCAGCTTGTGTGCAATCTTATAAAATGGGTCGTGGCGATATTCCTCGTCATAGCGGTTTTGGCTGTATGGGGCGTTGATACGACCGCGCTCATCACGGGAGCGGGAGTTATAACGCTCGTCGTAGGACTCGGCATGCAGAGCCTTATACAGGACGTAGTCGCGGGGCTTTTCATAATATTCGAAAACGAATTTAACGTCGGCGACATAATAACGATAGACGGCTACCGCGGAGAAGTGGTTGAAATAGGCATCCGCACTACAAAGCTCAAAGCGTTGGGCAACGTTAAAATTTTCAACAACAGCGCGATAACGGGCGTTCTCAACCAAACGGTAGAACCTTCCACGGCAAAAACTCTCGTCGATATAGAGTACGGCGCGTCGCTTGCGGAAGTAGAGGGAATCATACGCGAAAATCTTCCCAATATAGAGATTGAAGGCATGATCGGCAAAATCAGCTACGACGGCGTGGCGGAATTGGGTTCTTCGGGAGTGCAGTTGCAATTTACTTCAAAGTGCAACGAAGGCGACATTTACGCCGTGCAGCGTGCCATGAACGGTGCCATAAAGAATATGTTTGATGAAAAGGGAGTGGGTATTCCCTTCAATCAGTTGGTGGTTCATATGGCCGACGAGGGTATAAAAAATACTAATACCAAAACAGTTGACAAAGAAGCTGAATAAGCGTATAATAATACAAAATTAAAAATTAAACCGATGAGGTAAAGTAGTACCTTGCTATAACGGATTTACAGAGAGCGCGCGGCGGTGGAATGCGCGCAGTCCGATGCAAGCGAATGGATTACTGAGGGCGGGCGTGAACGGCAACTATTAGCGACCGACGGGGCTTTCCCGTTACAGAAAGAGAGTATGATAGTACTCGTAAAGAGGCGGTTTTTCAAAACCGTGAAATTGGGTGGCAACACGGAGCGTATATATTCGTCCCAACGAATGTATACGCCCGTTTTTTTGTAAAAAGAAAACCTTCCGCTAAACGGTAGGTAAAGAAGAAGCGGAGGCGTTGCCCGTTTGCCGTCCTCTGTCATCTCGACCGAAGTGAGTGAAACGAGCGCCCTCTGTCATCTCGACCGAAGTGAGTGAAGCGAACGGCGCGGAGAGATCTCCCCCTTAAATACTACCGTTCCTTGCTTGGGGGATTGCTCCATGCGCACGCTCAGCCGGAATGACATAAGAGGCGACTACGCGTTCCGCACGGCCGTTTTTGCGGCGGCAACCCATAAATAACGCCGTTGACGCGGCGCTCCCAATCGGCTTTGCATGAAAATTTTTATAAAAATTCATTAAATTGACGGCGCGGTCGGGGCGTGGCGGTAAATTGAAAATACGTGGCCTATACTGTTCGTAAAGGCTTCATATAAAAAAATCAAAACAGGAGGACATCGAAAATGTCAGACAAAAAAATTCCCTACAAAACTTATTTGACCGAAAAGGAGATGCCCTTGAATTGGCTGAATTTAAAGGCGTTTATGCCCGAACAGCACGAACCTTTCGTCAATCCCGCGACGGGCAAACCCTGTTCGCCCGAAGAACTTGAAGTCGTTTTCTGTAAAGAGTGCGTAAAGCAAGAGCTGAATTGCACGGATAAAGAGATAGAAATTCCCGAAGATATAAGAAATTTTTATAAAACTTTCCGCCCTTCGCCCCTTGTCCGCGCTTACTTCCTTGAAGAGATACTCGGCACGCCCGCTCATATATATTATAAGTTTGAAGGCAACAATACGTCGGGTTCGCACAAGCTCAATTCGGCGGCGGCGCAGGCGTATTATGCCAAACAGCAGGGATTGACTTCGATTACAACGGAAACGGGTGCGGGTCAATGGGGCACGGCGCTTTCTATGGCGGCGGCGTTCTACGGTCTTAAACTTGACGTGTACATGGTCAAAGTTTCCTCCGAACAAAAGCCTTACAGAAAGGAAGTTATGCGCACTTACGGCGCAAACGTCATTGCTTCGCCCTCCGATACTACGGAAGCGGGCAGGAAGATTTTAAAGGAATTTCCCGGAACGGGCGGATCTCTTGGCTGTGCCATATCCGAGGCGGTGGAAAAGGCGGTCACCACCCCCGATTGCCGCTATGTGTTGGGCAGCGTGCTCGATCACGTTCTGTTGCATCAGTCGGTAATCGGGCTTGAAAGCAAGGCGGCGTTGGATAAGTACGGAGTATATCCCGATATAGTTATAGGCTGCGTGGGCGGCGGATCCAACTTCGGCGGGCTTATAGCGCCCTACATGGCTGAAAGGCTGCAGGGCAAAAACCGAACGGAGTTCATAGGCGTGGAACCTGCAAGCTGTCCCTCCATGACAAGGGGCAAATATGCGTACGACTTCTGCGATTCGGCAAAAATCACGCCGCTTGCAAAAATGTACACCCTCGGCTGCGGCTTTATGCCCTCTCCCAACCATGCGGGCGGGCTTCGTTATCACGGAATGAGCCCCGTTGTTTCCAAACTCTATGCGGACGGATATATGCGCGTGGAGGCGGTGGAACAGAGCAAGGTGTTTGACGCGGCTTTGACGTTTGCCAAGTGTGAAGGAATTTTGCCCGCTCCCGAATCCGGTCATGCTATACGCGTCGCCATAGACGAGGCGTTGAAGTGTAAGCAAACGGGAGAAAGCAAGAATATTCTGTTCGGGCTTACGGGTACGGGGTACTTCGATCTTGCTGCATACAAGCAGTACAACGACGGCACGATGACGGACTATATCCCCACAGATAAAGATCTTGAAAAGGGCTTTGCAAGTATTCCCGACGTATAAACGATCGGTAAAGAAGGGTCTGCAGCCGCCCGCGGGCATAAAGCCCGCGGGCGGCTTAATTGCGTAACAAAGCTTTAAAAAGTTTATTTCGTACGTCCGCGTCGGCGCATTGAAACCGAATACGATAATTTTGTAAAATATGCCCCTTTGCGGAGTGTTTTTTTGCCAATTCGATTGCGGATTTCGGTATGGGATGTTATAATTATGGAAAAAATACCCAAGGAGGCGCGTATGGAGGAATTGACAGAGATACTGCAAGAATTATACGGACTTTTGGAAAGCGATAAATCGGACAGCGAAATAAAAGAATCGCTCTCCGACTATCACGACGCGGATATAGCGGACGTCTATCCGTTGCTTTCAGAGCGCGCCCGAAAACGTTTAAGCAGGATACTTTCCGACGAAGAAATATCCGATATTTTCAGCTACCTTGAAAACGCCGAAGACTATATCGAGGACATGGATAAAGAGCGCGCCGCCGATATAATCGAATCGATGGACGCCGACGACGCGGTTGACCTTCTCGACGAGCTTGAAGAGGACACCCGTAACGAGATCATAAGTCTGATGGACGGAGAGGCGGTAGAGGATATCAACCTTATCAACTCTTATGAGGAAGATCAGGTCGGCAGCCGTATGACCACCAATTTCATTCTCGTGCGCGAGTATATGTCCGTAAAACAGGCTATGAAGTCCATGGTAGAGCAGGCGGCCGATAACGACAACGTTTCCACCATATACGTGGAAAACGCCGACGGCGCGTACTGCGGCGCAATCGACCTGCGCGATCTCATAGTGGCGCGGGAGGGCAGTTCGCTCGACGATATCATAATGACTTCCTACCCCTCCGTGGGCGCGGAAGAGAGCGTTGCGGAGTGCATAGAGCGCTTAAAAGATTATTCGGAAGATTCTATCCCCGTGCTCGATAAACTCGGGCATATATTGGGGGTAATTACCTCTACCGACCTCGTTGAAGCGGTTGACGAAGAGCTGGGCGACGACTATGCAAAGCTCGGCGGCTTGACGGGTGAAGAGGATATGGAGGAACCCGTGCACCGCTCCATCCTCAAGCGCATGCCGTGGCTTATCGTGCTGTTCTTTCTCGGCATGGGCGTTTCAAGCGTGGTCGCCATGTTTGAACCCGTTATAGCCGAACTTGCCTATATAGTTGCGTTCCAGTCGCTCATACTCGATATGGCGGGCAACGTGGGTACGCAGTCGCTTGCGGTTACCATCCGCGTTCTTACGGACGAACAGCTTTCCGGCAAGGATACTGCAAAACTTGTGTGGAAAGAGGTGCGCGTAGGGTTTTTGAACGGTCTTATTCTCGGCATATTTTCATTTGCATTGGTGGGCGCATATCTTTGCATATCCTATCCTGCGGCTACGGCGTTTCTCGCTTCGGGCTGTATAGGCGCGGCCATGCTTGCCGCCATGACTTTCTCCGCGCTGTTCGGTACGGTTATTCCCGTTTTGTTCAAGAAGTTAAAGATCGATCCCGCCGTTGCTTCGGGGCCGTTGATCACTACTATAAACGACCTTGTCGCCGTCGTCACGTATTACGGGCTTGCCTGGCTGTTGATACTTGAAATCGCGGCGTAAAGCGCAACGACGCATAAATCGTATAACTGTAATTAAAGGAGCATTATGAAATTCGGCAAATTCAGCGAAATAAAATACGAACGCCCCGATTTTGAAGAGGTTAAACGGGGCATATATGTCTACATGCAGGCTTTCAAAGCCGCCCGAACCTATGACGAAGCGAGGGCGCTTTTTATCGCCCACGACAGGGAAAGCGAACGCCTTTCAACTATGTATTCGGTGGCGTATATACGCAATACCATAGATACTTCGGATAAGTTCTATGAGGACGAAATGAACTTTTTCTATGAAGAGATGCCTGAATTGGAACTTATAGAAAAGAAAGCGAACGATCTTTTGCTCTCTTCGCCCTTTAAGGAAGAGTTTGCAAGGGAGTTCGGGCTCGATCTTATTAAGAATATCGAGGCAAGCGTAAGGCTTTCGGACGGGCGCATCGTACAGGACAGGGTGGAAGAAAGCAAGCTCGGTCAGGAATATTCCAAAATCGTTGCGGCGTGCAAGACGCAATTTATGGGGAGCGAGTGTAACTTTTATGGGCTTTTAAAGCACATGCAATCCGCCGACCGCGAAGAGCGAAAAGCGGCGTATATTGCCTGGGCAAACCTCTATGAAAGCGTTTCCGATAAGTTGGACGATATTTATCTGCGCCTTGTAAAACTTCGCAAGAGCATGGCGGAAAAGCTGGGCTTTAAAAATTATGTCGAGATGGCTTACCTTGCGAACGGGCATTACTATTACGGCGCGCGTGAGGTTGCGGAGTTCAGAAAGCAGGTCGTGGAAGATATCGTTCCCGCCGCTTCAAAGCTGTACAAGGAGCAGGCCGAAAGGCTGGGCGTTGAAAACCTTTGCTATTACGACGAGCAAATAATTTATCCGGAAGGCAACGCCGCTCCCGCAGGCGGCATGCAATATCTTGTGGACGGGGCAAAGGAGATGTACGAAGAGCTCTCTGCGGAAACGGGCGAATTTTTCAATTTCATGACCGAACACGGGCTTTTCGACCTTGAAACAAAGCCGAATAAACATATGGGCGGCTATTGCACGTTCCTTTACGAATATAATGCGCCCTTCATATTCTCCAATTTCAACGGTACCTCGGCGGACGTGGACGTGCTCACGCATGAGGCGGGGCACGCTTTCCAAGCCTATACGGCGGCAAAATTCGTACCACTTTCAAGCCAAATCTGGTCTACAAGCGAGGTCAGCGAAATTCATTCCATGTCAATGGAGCTTTTCGCTTATCCCTATATGGATAAATTTTTCGGGGAAAATGCGGCAAAATACCGCTTTGCACATCTGTCGGAAGCTTTAAAGGAGGTGCCCTATTTCTGCCTTGTGGATCACTTTCAGCACGAAGTTTTTACAAACGACTTTGACGCAAAGGGGTTGCGAGCGTGCTGGCGCAGGCTGGAAAAGATATATATGCCCTGGCGCTCTTACGACGGCAACGGATTTTTGGAAGAGGGCGGGTTCTGGATGCAGAAACAACACATCTTTTTGTTCCCCTTTTACTATGTGGATTATGCCCTTGCACGGCTCGGCTCGTTTGAATACTATACGCGTTCCAAGCACGACAGGGCTGCGGCATGGGCGGACTATTATAACCTTTGCAAGGCGGGCGGCAGTAAAAGTTATTTCGAGCTTTTAAAGGTCGGCAACCTGTCCAACCCGTTTGCGGAGGGATCGGTAAAGCGCGCGGTAGAGGGCGTTTTGGAGGAGCTTTTCGCCAAGAAGTGACCTTGCAAAAGAGTGCAAAAATTGTCGGGAATTGCGCGGTTGCGGCTTGTATAATGGAGTTGCACCGAGGGGAGGGAACATGGATTGGATCAGCGGTCTGCAAAGCGCCCTGGACTACGTGGAGGAACACATTACCGAAGATCTCGACGCGGCGGCAATCGCCGGGCGGGCGGCCTGTTCGGAATTTTATTTTCAACGGTTCTTCGGCTTTCTCTGCGGCATGACGCTGGGCGAATATATCCGCAACCGTCGGCTTACGCTTGCCGGCAGCGAGCTGAGCGGTTCGGATAAAAAGGTCATCGACGTCGCGCTCCGATACGGATACGACAGTCCGGAAAGTTTTACGCGGGCTTTCGTGAAATTCCACGGGATAACCCCGTCCGAGGCCAAGAGGGACGGTTCGGCTCTGAAATCTTTTTCCCGCCTGACGGTGCAATTAAAATTGACAGGCGGTAATATCATGAACTACAAAATTTTGGAAAAACAGGCCTTTACGTTGATCGAAAAGGCCGAGCAACACAGCGTTGACGGCGCGCAGAACAAGAATACCATTCCCGCGTTTTGGACGAGGGCGAAATTGGACGGCACGGTGGATACCCTGCTTGCGGCGGCCAATGACAAGAGCTATCTGTTTGGCGTCTGCTACGGAAATTCACGTTCCGACCAAAAGACCTTTGAATATGCCATCGCCGCGCCCTGCGGGGAGGAAGCGCGCGTGCCCGAAGGGTTCCGCAAACGCACCATTCCCGCGAGGACGTGGGTCGTCGTGGAGTGCGTCGGCGCAATGCCCGAGGCGATCCAGCGGACATGGCACAACATTTGTTCGGAATTTTTTCCCGTTTCGGGCTATCGTCCCACCTTTGAAATGGATATCGAGGCCTATCCCGACGGCGACATGGACCGTCCCGATTACCGAAGCGAGATCTGGGTGCCCGTGGTAAAGGAGTAGCGAGATAAAATCTTATTAAAATTGCTTTAAAACTATTGTAAAACGGCGCAAAAGGTGTTATAATAATTTTAAAGAACATTTTAACGGAGTAATTGTTATGGCAAAAATAACCAAAGATACTTTGATAATGGACTGCCTCAAAATAAATCCCAACAGCGCGGAAATTTTGCAGGCGGTAGGCATGCACTGCCTCGGCTGTGCTATGGCTCACGGTGAAACTATTGAGGAGGCGGTATTCGTACACGGCAACGATCTTGACGCGCTCCTTGAAAAACTCAACGAAGGCGTAGAGGGCTAAGAAAGAAAGCGCCGCCGCGGCTTGGCCGCGGCGGCGCTTTTAAATAACTGTCATTTGCGCAAAAGGGGGAGAAATATGACCGATATTGAAAAATTGCAGAAGATTGTTGACGAAAGCAAAAACATAGTGTTTTTCGGCGGCGCGGGAGTCAGTACCGAAAGCGGCATACCCGACTTCCGCTCGCAGGACGGGCTATACAACCAGAAGTATGCTTACCCGCCCGAAACAATAGTTTCCCACACGTTTTTTTGCTACCATACGGCGGATTTTTACGGCTTTTACCGCGAAAAAATGATTTTTCCCGACGCAAAGCCCAACGCGGCGCATTTATATCTTGCCAAGCTTGAAGAATGCGGAAAATTAAAGGCGGTGGTCACGCAGAATATTGACGGGCTTCATCAGGCGGCGGGCAGCAAAAACGTTTTCGAGCTGCACGGCAGCGTTCTGCGCAACTATTGCATGAGGTGCGGCAAGTTCTTTCCCGTCGGCTACATAAAAAATTGCGGCGGCGTTCCCAAATGCGACTGCGGCGGCGTTGTCAAGCCCGACGTTGTTCTGTATGAAGAGGGGCTGGACGGAGAAGTGGTGAACGGCGCCGTAAGCGCAATCGCCTCTGCGGATACGCTCATTATCGGCGGCACTTCGCTTGCGGTGTACCCTGCCGCAGGGTTCATAAACTTTTTCAAGGGCAATCACCTTGTCGTCATAAACAAGTCGCATACTTCGGCGGAGGACAGGGCTGAACTTGTCATAAACGACAGCATAGGCAAGGTGTTTTCCGCTCTGCATGTGTGAATCAATGAACAAAATATTGAAAAAGACGGAAATTTTTAAAGAAGTCGTTGATATAATGCGGCATGATTCTTCGACCTGTAAGGATAGGTCGGGCGGCGATGTAAGCGGATATCTTTCCCGCATATCCGACGGCATGCGCGATGAAGATTTTTTGCGCCTGGTTTGCTCCTATCTCGGCACTTTCGATAGATAAAGGCAGGGGGATTTGCGGCAGGGGGATTGGCGTAGATATCCCCGTGGCGTGGTCGCCCGAATTTTTAAATTCCGACCCCGACCTTGCCGCGGCGTTGGAATTTTTAAAAATTCCCGTTTAGATTATAAGGTATATATTGCCATAAATGTAAAATTTTTTGCATTGCGTGGTTGTAACCGCTTCGGTATAATATAAAGTATCCGAATTTCGTTAAAATTAACAGGAGGATACTTATGATAAAAAAAGAAATTGCGGCGGTTGCCGCCGCATTGGTCGCCGCCGCAACTTTAAGCGGTTGTGCCGCAAACGGTGATTCCGTTCCGTCCGATGCAAAAGAAAACAACTCTGAAGTTCTTCTCCCGTCGGAAGGCGGGCTTCCGTCGGAAGGGGAGGAAGAGGTTCTCGCTCCCGCCGAAGGATCCGTCGGCACGGAGGAGCCTGAGCAGGAAGAAGAACAGGAGCCGGAACAGGAGGAGATTCGGCCCGTAATAAAGACGGCGTCTTACATATCGGTTGCGGGCGATAACGTAAACATACGCACGGGCGCGGGTACGGGGTATAGTTCGCTCGGCGCCGTTCAGAAGGGTGAATTGCTTACCTGCCTCGGCAAGGAAGACGGCTGGTACAAGACGCGCTATCTCAACCGTACGGCGTATATATCTTCGAAATACGCTGAGCTCACGGAAATTTATGCCAACGAAAATGAAGATGTGGAGGCGGTTATAGCGCAGGGCGAAAATCTTCTCGGTACGCCTTATGTTTACGGGGCGGTGCGCCTGCATGACGGCAACGGAAATCTGTACAGAGGATTTTCAATAACGAAATTCGATTGTTCGTCGCTTATGCAGTATATGTTCTATTACGGCGCGGGCGTGCTTTTAAACGTCAACTCGCGCACGCAGGCTGCGCAGGGCACGGCGGTAAATAAAAGCGAACTGCAACGCGGGGATCTGATATTTTTTACCAATGCGTCCCGTTATTACAATACTGGCATAGAGCGCATCGGGCACGTCGCCATCTATCTGGGCGATAATTACATATTGCACACCTCGTCCGATTATGCCAAAATAGAACAAATTACTTCCCTGCGTTGGAGCTATTACATACAGGCAAGGAGGATGATATAATTCCGATTATATACCATATTATATATGTGCAAAAATTTTAATATAGAAATAAGGCGGGGCGTCGCTTTTAGCAACGCCCCGCCTTTCAAATTTACGGATTAATCATCGTCCTTTTTTACTTTGCCCGTAATAAAGTCGCCCTTAGGTTCGGGAGGATTTTTTTTGAGCTCCTGCCTTTCCTGCGCATTTTTGCATGCAAACATCAATGCGGCAAAAACAACGGCGCCAACGAGGGGTACGAAGCCCCAGAACTCAAAGTATACGAAAATAAAAATAGTGACAGCCGCGCACAGAACGGCAAGAATACAAAAAATAATGCGTAAGTTCTTATACATACCAATATAATACATCAACCGCCGCGGAAAATCAAGCGTATTGTTCTTTTAAGTTTGCTTAAATGCTTTTATAGGCATATATAAGTTTAACTCCCGTGAAAACATGGTCGTACGGCGGAAAATAAGGGTAAAGATGTATAAAATTTACTTAAAATGTCAAAAATTATAATATTAAAAAAATCTTAAAAAAATTCTGAATTTGTGCTTGACTTCTATGATTCTATATGTTATTTTATACAAGCTTGCTGCGCGGACGTCCGCTTTAAAGCAAAAGACGAGCTCTTAAAAAACGACAAAAAAATTTAAAAAAAGTTTTGAAAATCGTTTGACAAATGCAAATACATATGATATCATATGCAAGCTTGCTTCAAGAGAGCTTAAAGCTTTTCCGAAAGGACAACTTGTTTGGGAAACTTCAAAAAAGATTAAAAAGTTTTGAAAAACGGTTGACAAACACAAATCAATGTGTTAATATAGTAGGGCTCGCGAGCGGGCGACCGACTTCTTTGGTCGGTAAACGTAGTTTAAAAATTGAATAGAAGGAAACGATTTTATAAAAAGTTTCTGTCAATTAACTTTGAAGTACAAATAGTACCACAAAGCAAAGTCAGCAAAGATAATGACTATTTTAGTCGAGATAGAGCCGCGATTGCGCAAGCAATCGGTTTTATACAATTAAACTCAAGAGTTTGATTCTGGCTCAGGATGAACGCTGGCGGCGTGCTT
>CAZQNK010000014.1:0-33703 GCA_964594955.1 uncultured Clostridia bacterium
GAAGATATAGAAAATTCCGAACTCGGAGAGTACATAAAAAACAAACCCGAACAAGGGTGTTCGGACTTGTTAGCAGATGGTGACCCTGCCGGGAATCGAACCCGGGATTGAGCCTTGAGAGGGCTCCGTCTTAACCGCTTGACCACAGGGCCTTATCAAATTTTGCTTAGTGATTATATCATATTACTTTTTCCTTTGCAAGCAAAAATCACTTTCATTTATGAAAAATATACAAAATTTTAAGCGGAGCGCACAATAACGCTTCGCTTTTTGCAAAACTACAAGCGCCTGCAATGCGGGCGCTTGCTAAATTTTAAATATCGGAAGGGACAGACGGGAAGTCAACCCAGAAGGTTGAACCGTTGCCAAGCTCGCTTTCAACGCCAAAATCAAATGAATGGTTTGTCAGTATCACTTTTACAATATTCAACCCCAGCCCCGTACCTTTGACAGGCCTTACATGATCCTTTTTAGAACGGTAATATCTGTCCCAAATGTTAGGGATTTCTTCTTTTTCTATACCTTTACCCGTATCACGCACTGAAAACTTTATTCTTTCGCCGTCCATACTCTTTTTAAGACTTATATAGACGGTTTTATCCTCGCCCGTATAGTTTGCGGCATTGCCAAGAAGATTATAAATAACCTGTCCTATCTTCTCCTCATCAGCACGCGTATAAAGATTGGGATCTATATCTACCATGAAGTTGTATCCCTGGGTTTCCTGTAAATATCCGAATTTATTTATAATGCCGTAAAGGAACTCGGTTAAATTAAATACCTTTGGATTTAACTCCATAAGGTTAGAATTAACTTTTGAAACGCTGAGCACGTCGTTTATAAGTCCGGTTAATCTGTCGGATTCATCTATGATTACCTGCAAATGTTTATCACGCTTTACGGGATCGTCACCCGAAATTTCGCGTATCATTAACGCATATGCCTTTATCATAGTTATCGGGGTTTTCAGATCGTGCGTTACATTTGCAAGTATTTCCCGTTGGAAATCGCCGCTCTTTTTCACCTCGTCACGCAAATTATTCAATGTATCGGAGAGTTGGGCAAGCTCTTTATAGTCCGCATTGGTGAACTGTGCACTGAAATCACCGCGGGAAAGAATTACCGCATTATCCGAGAGGCTTTTCATCCCGCGCGTAAGTTTTTGCGTGAAAGAATAGGATATCGATAATGCAAGCAACAATACTATGCAGCCTATTATAATCAGATATAACTGCATTGTACTTACCGTGCTATGAGCCGAGTTGAGGGAATATATAGCCATAAGGTAACTTTCGCCATA
Source organism: uncultured Clostridia bacterium (assembly GCA_964594955.1). Classification (GTDB taxonomy): domain Bacteria; phylum Bacillota; class Clostridia; order Christensenellales; family Borkfalkiaceae; genus Coproplasma. Next base: position 1,301 of record CAZQNK010000014.1, read on the forward strand.
CCGTTCCGCCCGCAGATAGCTCACAGTGCAGACCGCCGAGCGGGTTCGGTATGTTACAGATGTGCTTGAACCGATTTTAGACAATATTTCATCAAATTTCTCTTCCGCATCATCCAGCGCAAACGTATCCTGCGACGGCATAAGGACTTCTCCGTCTTTTGAAAAAAGATAGACGGTAACGCCCTCCTCAATACACTTCACAAATGCGTTGTTTAAGTTGCCTTCGTCTTTAAAATTTTTCAACGCCACGGTCATTTCCGAACTGGCTTGCTCTACTTTGTTCCTTGCATGACTTTCAAAAACGCTATAAATTGCAATGGAAAAGACTATTTCAACGAGCATAATCAAAAGAAACGCCAGCAAGCAAAAATAAAGCAACATTACAGTATTGAGGCTTTTTAATTTTTTTATTTTTTTCAGCTTTTTGCCGTCAGACTTCGAATTTATAACCAAGCCCTCTCAATGTAACTATGAATTTTCTGTATTCTTTAAGATGGGAACGGAGCATTTTTATGTGCGTATCAACAGTTCTGTCGTCGCCGTAAAAATCGAAACCCCATACGTCCATAAGAAGTTTTTCACGGGTTAGCGCTATGCCCTTATTTTTAACAAAATAGAAAAGAATTTCGTATTCCTTGGGGGTGAGCTCTGCTTTTTCTCCGTCCACATAGACGTTGCGCCCTACCATATCAATTGTAAGCCCCTCAAAAGTTACCACATCGTTTACAGCATCCTGAGAGGTTCGTTTTAAAACGGCATTAATACGCGCCATGACCTCTTTGGGAGAGAAAGGCTTTGTAACATAATCGTCCGCGCCTATCTCAAAGCCGAAAAGCTTATCGTATTCTTCGCCGCGCGCCGAAAGCATTATTACGGGTATGTTTTTAATTTTCTTAATCTCTTTTACGGCAGAGAACCCGTCAAGACGGGGCATCATTATATCCATAAGGATTATATCAAAATCCTCTTCTTTGCACATTCTGACAGCTTGCATTCCATCCGCGGCTTCGTAAGCGGTTCCGCCTTCGAACTCAACGTATTCTTTTAAAACGTTACGGATCATCTCTTCGTCGTCTACAATAAGTACTTTCATAAGTAACCTCCTACTATAATAATAAATCAGGCGTATAACGGTTAATTAAATAAGTCATGAAAATTTAATGAAAATTTGCTCAAAACCGCACTATCGACAGATATAGTTTACCACAAAAAAATATATATGTCAACGCGCAAAAAAATTTTGAAAATTTTAAAAAAAGCGTTGACAAATATAAATATGGGTGATATAATAGTTATACAAACAAATGTTCGTATAGCTATTTTTCGGGTCTCCGGCAATACGAACCTATAAAAGCGAGCCGCCGAGAGAAGCCTTCTCCTTTTCTTTCGGCGGCTAAGCGCATAAATCGGGAATTTTTATGCGATTTTCCCGAAAATGCCACCATAAGGATTTATTATGATAGACGCAGAAAGACTTAAAATATTGACCGAAAGCGCAAAGTATGACGTTTCCTGCTCTTCTTCGGGTTCGAAAAGACAAAACCGTGCGGGCGGGCTTGGCAATGCTACCGTCGGCGGAATCTGCCACTCCTTTACGCCCGACGGTCGGTGTATTTCCCTTTTAAAAATATTGATGAGTAACGACTGTATTTTCGACTGCGAATACTGCCCTAACAGGCGCAGTGCGGATGTACCGAGAGCTTCGGCCACGCCCGACGAAATTTGCGAACTTGTTATCGGTTTTTACCGACGCAACTATATTGAGGGGCTTTTTCTCTCTTCCGCCGTTTGCGGATCACCCGATAAAACGATGGAGCTTTTATGCGAGACTTTGAGTAAACTTCGCAAGGTATATAATTTTAACGGCTATATACACGTTAAGGGTATTCCGCACGCAGACGAAGCGCTGACAATGCGCGCGGCGAAGCTTGCGGACAGAATGAGCTATAACATAGAACTCCCAAGCGAAAAATCATTAAAACTGCTTGCGCCGCAAAAGACAAGGAACTCCTTAATCATGCCAATGCGGTACCTGCGCGATTCTATCGAATACGAAAAACAAAACAAAATTAAAAGGCGCACCCTCCCCGCAGGACAAACGACGCAAATGATTATAGGCGCTTCACCCGAAACCGACGGACAAATTCTTAAACTTACTGAGGCATTGTACCGTAACATGAATTTAAAAAGAGTGTACTATTCGTCATATATACCCGTAGTACAAAGCAAAAAACTGCCGACCGTGGGTACGGGGCTTCTGCGGGAACACAGACTTTATCAAGCCGATTGGCTTATACGCTATTACGGTTTTGACGTAGACGAGATATGCGGCGAAAGTGAAAATCTTTCCTCTGAATACGACCCTAAATGCGCATGGGCGTTAAGGAATATGCACCTATTCCCCGTAGAAATTAATAAAGCGCCCCTTCATGTTCTTTTACGCGTTCCGGGTATAGGCGCAAAAAGCGCATATAAAATAATTGAAGCAAGAAAATTCGCCGCATTGGATTTTGATAATCTTGCAAAAATGCGCATAGTATTAAAAAGAGCGAAACACTTTATAACATGCAAAGGCAAATTCTACGGCGCGGAAAACCTTGGACAAGTGAAAACGTCGCTTCTTTTGGCGGGCGCAAGCGAAACGAACGAACAACTTTCAATGTTTTCCGACTCTTCCACTGCGCTCTCCGTATTGACGGGAGAATTATGAAAATTTATATTTGCAAACCCGAACCGACTTCATTTTTTACGGCTGTTTTCGACGCATTCAAAGATAAAGACTGCGCCATCACCTCAAATGAAAATATACAGCTTTCACTCGATTGCGAAGTCGTAAACATTGACGAAAATGAGGACAAATGCGGACGGGTAATACGCGGATTGATAAAATACGACAGACAGGCGGTTGAAGATATATGCCTTGTTTTAAGAAGCGGAAACGCAGCCAAAGAACAAACCGCTTTTGAATACATTAAAAGGCTTATAGAACGAAAAATACCCATAAGAAAGGCTTTTAATCTGCCCGAAGTTATAGAATTTAACGAACTATACCAGAAAGTGACGGGCGAATTAAACGATATGAAGGGCTTTTTAAGGTTTATAGAGAGCGCAGAAGGCGTTCTTTATGCGCCATATTCGCCCGATAACGACATTACGGATTTACTAATGCCCCACTTTGCCGAACGGCTTAAAACGGAAAGATTTGTTATTCATGATTTGAAACGGAAAATAGCGGGCATGTACGACGGACACGAATGGGTGACGAGTTTTGCGGGCGAAGCGGAAATTTATCTTTCCGAATACGAAAGATCTTTTGAAACGCTCTGGAAAAAGTACTATAAATCGGTAAACATAGCCGAACGCCCGCACGAAAAACAGATGCGCGGCTATATGCCTGCACGTTATTGGAAATTTATGCCCGAAAAGAACGATAACGATTAAAATAAAATCTGCGGGCGCACTTTTTGCGCCCGCAGATTTTATTACCGTAAATAAATTTTTAAACCAAAGAAGCCGTACCGCTTACCGCGCTTACAAGGCTTGCAAGCACGCAGCCGTAAAATACGACGCTCAATACGACGCTCAATATGACAAGCAAAACGTTTACGCAAACGCCTATTATGGCGCCTTTCCCGCACGAACGCGCTTTCAAAGGTCTGTTTTCGTGCCATACGAGATAGAGTATCAATCCCACTATCGGAAAAAAGAAACAAAGCACGGCAAAGCCTCCGCTGGGCGCGTCGTCCGCCACGATTGAATTGTTTACCGCCACTCCGCAATGCGGACAAACAACAGCTTTATCGTCTATTTGCGCACCGCAATTTTTACAAAACATATCAACTCTCCTTTTCATTGGTTAAACAAATCATATTCCCATTATAATGAGAAGTCAAGCATTTTTGTGGGAAAATTATTCTAATGAAAGAGAATTTCGGAGACAGATTAAAAGAACTAAGACAGGAAAAAAATATAGGGCAAATACAGCTTGCTAAGGATTTGGGCGTGGGAAAATCGGTTATCAGCCTTTGGAAATTGAACCGCTGCGAACCCACTCTTTCAAACCTTATAAAAATTGCCCAATATTTTGGGGTGAGCATAGACTATCTTGCGGGTCTGGAATGACAAAAAAAGCGGACTTTGCGTCCGCTTTTTTTGTTATTTACTTATTAACAGCTTTATAAATTTTATTAAAAAATTCTGTAAGATAATCGTTTTCAAACGTTTCTATCAAGCCCGAATCCGCCGCCTTGGTGAGAGCGGGATCAATAGGAAGTTTTGCAACGTTGGGAATTGAATATTCCAAAGCAATGGCATCAACACTGCTTTCACCGAAAACGGAAAGCTTTCTGCCGCAATCGGGACAGGTAATATAACTCATGTTTTCAATAATTCCCAATATAGGAATATTCATCATCTGAGCCATGTTTACTGCCTTTTGTACAATCATTCCTACGAGATCCTGAGGAGTAGTTACCACTACTATTCCGTCAACGGGAATACTCTGGAAAACCGTAAGAGGTACGTCGCCCGTTCCGGGAGGCATATCGATAAACATTATATCAACGCCCGTCCAAATTACGTCCGTCCAGAATTGGGTCACAGTGCCTGCAATTAAAGAGCCGCGCCAAATTACAGGCTCCGCCTCGTTTTCAAGCAAGACGTTCATTGACATTACCTGCACTCCACCGTCGGAAACCACGGGCAGAATACCGCTTTCACTGCCCATTGCGTGTTTTTTTATACCGAGCATACGCGGAATGGAAGGCCCGGTGATATCTGCATCCATCACTGCGGTGACCTTTCCGCTGTTTTGTGCGGCCGCCGCAAGCAATGCACACGTCATAGATTTACCTACGCCGCCCTTGCCGCTTACTACCGCTATGACCTTTTTTATATCGCTCATGGCGTGAGGCTTCTTTAAAAGATTTTCAGGCTTGCGCGAAGCACAGGTTTCACCGCACGACGAACAATCGTGCGAACATTTTTCTGCCATAATTTACCACCTTATTTATTTACCGTTATATTTTAGATTATGTGCGGACAATTGTCAAGCTATAAGCAAAATTATCTTTAATTTGCTTGCAAAACAAAAAAATTTAGTTTATAATATTTCTACTGTGCTAAGTGGGGAGTTTGCGGTGCCCTGTACCTGCAATCCGCAATAGCAGGACCGAATGTCTTTCCCGACGAATCAGATGGTTGGCTGCGCTTTATAAGGAGTGTTGATAGCAAGGTCTTATGCAACCGACAACTGCGAACCGTGTCAGGATAGGGATATAGCAGCACTAAACAGTCCCGTCGGTGTGCCATAAGGTAGCTTTGGAGGAGCCACCTGTAAGGCTTACGCTTCGGTCTGTTTCGGCAAAAAAGACTGCACAGCTTTATTTAAGAATCCGCCGCCCGCGCAATTTTTGCGCGGGCGGCTTTCCCGGTTGCTTAAAGCAGCCAGGAAAAAAAGCGGACGCAAAATTTAATACGCACCCGCTAAAATATTAACCGATAAATTATTTACTGAACATAATTTTTTCGCTTTTGAACATCAATGCAAGCAATACGACAAACACTGCGGCAAGAATTAAATTCGAAATTATAGAAAGCAGAACGGCTATTCCGTTGACCGAAAACGACATTATAGACGCCAGAGCAAGTCCGCTACCCATAAGCGGAACAGCATATAGTCCAAGCACGGGCGTTCCCGTAACGAACATAGCGCACAAGCCGAGAAGTATAACGACCATCATTACGGGCGTTATGAGAAGTCCCGCTTCTTTAACGCTTTTAGCAACCGCGGAAAGCACAGAGAATGCTGAAATAATGACAAGTACCACTGAAATTATCAGCGCAAAAATCATTAAATAATCGCCCGCATAGTACATGACGGCCGTTTCGGCGCCGATAAATCCGCCCATAAGTTTAGGAAGCGACAATATAACGCCGAGGAAGGAAGAAATGCCGCTTAGCATTGCAAAACAAGTTAAGCTTATTATTTTGCCGATTGCGATTTGCCAACGTTTTATCGGCGTTATCAGCATTGTAGCCATGCTGCCCCTCTCTTTTTCCCCCGCTATGGATTCGGGCGCAACGGCAACGCACGACGACGAAAGAAGGGCGAACATCAAAAGTGGCATCAATGTTGAAAAAATTTTCCCTACCGTATCGCGCTCGGTTGCAAGATCAAAGTCGCCGTCAGCGTTAATAGTAAATTTGGAGCTGTTCAACGCATCCAAAACAGCTTTTACGCTGTAATAGCCTGCCGCAGACTTTTCATCAGACGAGTTGTAATAAATCGCAACGTCGGGCGACTGCACGCCAATTTCCGAACCGTAAATCACGTTATCGAACCCCTCCGGAAAAACCACTACTATATCAAGCGTTCCCTCCGAAACCATTTCCTTTGCTTCTTCCAAAGTTATTTCATCTTCGGAAATATCAAGCATTTCATCAAGTCCTTTGGAAAGCGACTGAGGCATTTCATAGACGCAGGCGGTCGGTTTGTAGTCGGGGTCCACGGTATTCATATCGGAAAATACGCTTCCCATAATAGAATACAATAAATATATAAGCAATCCCGGAAGAAGAACGGTTATCACCATGCGCCTATCTTTAAAAAAGCGGGAAAATTCCTTTTTTATAATGGTTAAAACGTTTTTCATATGCTTTCTCCCGTGATATTCTCATAGAGTTCAAAGAACTTGTCTTCAAGATTTTTATCCTTTGTTAAGTCGGAAAGCGTATCGAGAGCGCAAAGCTTTCCGTCAATTATAATGCCCACCCTGTCGCACAGTTTTTCCACAAGCGAGAAAATATGCGTTGAAAGAATAATAGTCTTACCCTCTGATTTCAGCTCCTGCAAAAAGTCCGTAACAACCTTTGCCGTGAGCACGTCAAGCCCGTTTGTGGGTTCGTCAAAGATTATAAGTTCGGGATCGTGGACAACGGAAATGACAAGCGAAACTTTCTGCTTCATGCCAGTTGACAAATTTGCAAGCTTGACTTCCGCAAATCTGTCAATACCGAATTTTTTAAACATCTCACGCTTGCGGGCGTCCCTGACGGCATGTTCTACACCGTATAACTCGCTGAAAAAATTAAACAGATAATCGGGCGTAAAAAAATCTTCGAGTTTTAGTTCGCTCGTAAGAAAGCCTATATTGCGGCGAACATCTTCCGCGTCATTGACTATGCTTTTGCCATTGATAAAAGCGTCGCCGCTGTCCGGCTTAATCAAAGTTGCAAGCATGCGCAGCGTCGTTGTCTTACCCGCGCCGTTTGGCCCGAGCAACCCGAAAATTTCACCTTGGTTTACTGTAAATGAAAGCTTGTCCACAGCCGTTCTTACCGTTATATCCGTGCGCTCCAAACGCTGTTGCTTTTTAGACAGTTTAAATGTTTTTGTGAGCGATTTCGCTTTAAGAATTTCTTTCATCGGAACATAGCCTCCTTTATCGCTTATTAAACGGTATACACAAGATATTTTGCAAATAATATAACAATTGGCTATAATTGCCAAGAATTTATGAAAGTTTTTCAAAAAAGATTAGTTACGAAAACAGAGGTATACTCAAAAGAACATGGCTGAAATATTGAATATTTCACAGCCGTCATATATCAGATCTGAAACGGGAAGCGCCGAGCCTACGCAGGAAAATCCGATAAAAATAGCCGATACGTTCGACGTTTCGGTAGATTATTTATCGGGGCGCAGAGAGTTTTAATTATATAAAAATCAATCAGCCGCGGGATAACCCGCGGCCTTTTTATACTTTAAAATATGTAAATTGAAGAATAACGCAAGTTACCGCCAAAAGCACAAGATAGAGGCTGAACCATTTATAGTTGGCTTTTTGTATTGCTTTAAGCATGACGCGTATTGCAAACAATCCTGAAATTGCCGAAACTATAAATCCGAGCGCGACGCTCCAACCGAAAGCGACACCGCCTTCCGCAAAGTTTTGCGCTATCGTTCCGTCGCGTATTCCTTTATACAATTCAACCACGAAGCTGCCAAGTATTACGGGAATACTCATAAGAAAAGAAAATTTGGCCACTTCCACGCTTTTTCCGCCCGCAATCGTACCCGCACAAATTGTTGAACCGCTGCGAGAAATCCCGGGAAGAATTGCAACAGCCTGCGCAAGCCCCATCGGAATAACGGTTTTAAAACATAAAGGCAAATCGTTTTTTCTGCGCTTTGCAATTTGTTCCGTTATAAACAGAAGCGTTGCCGTCAAAAGGAAAAATACCGCGATAATTATCCCGAAGTACGTCCCGCCGAGAATGTATTCCTCAACTAAATCGTCCAACAGCAAACCTATAATTGCCGCAGGAATTGTGGCGATTATCAAATAGCCCAAAGTTTTAAAGGGCTTTTTGAAAAGTTCCAGAATATCGCGCCAAAATACTACGCAGACGGCAACAAGCGTGCCTAGGTGCAGTATTATCGAAATAAAAAGTATGTCGCTTATGCCGAAACAATTCATCACGAGCGCCAAATGCCCTGAGGACGAAACGGGCAGAAACTCGGTTAAGCCTTGGACGAAACCGAGCACCACCGCCTGCCATATATCCATTTACGACTCCGAATCAAAATCAAGCAAATTCTGATATCTGCTCTCATACTTAACGACTGTATCGTCGCTATTAAATGTTGTAACGATCTGAGTTTGACGGGTCGTGGAAATAGTTCCGATATCGTTACTCTTTATCCATTCGTAGAAGAAATATTCGAAAGTTCCTTCTTTATCGAAATTGCTCCAATCGGGCTCATACTGTTCTCCGCCTTCGGGTGAGAAAGTATATGTTACATAAATAAGATGCCAACCGTAGTCGCCGGCACAAACGGCAAACGTACCTGCTCCCTGAGCAATTGCCCACTGTGCGGCATACTCAAATTCCTTGATGTAGCCCGTGGAATCTCCCGTTGCGACGGAATAGCCGAGGTAGTTTGAAAGAACGCCCGTATCGGTTGTATAAGCGTACTGCAATTCGTTAACGGCGCTGAGCGCTTTATATTGGTCGCTCGCCGCACTTTCGCCGCTTGCTTTTCTAAGAACGTTATGTCTGTTGAACTGCTCGGACGCATCGCCGAAGTCGACAGAACCCGTTGCATAAACAAAATTGGAATAATCGATTTCCTTATCTTTTTCAGCCCCTACCGTTTCGGCGGTGAGAAGATTTTCTTCCGTATAAGTTTTATAATATTCTTCTTCAGTCTTATATGTTGCGACTTCGCTTCCCATTACATAATTAATATAATCGACAAACTCATCCAACATATCGTCTATAGTAAGTTCGTTTGCAATCAGCACATAATCGTCGTCAGTTTTAAGCACAGTGCCGTTATAAGCATATCTGCCGTCATACTTGTCCAAAGTTTTATATCTGCCGTTATTAGTGAGATTGTTTTCAAAGAAAAGCCAACCGCTTCCACCGTAATAATCATCAAAACCTGCAGATTCAGCGTCGAAGGCGTACTCGGTTGTGCCGTTGAACCATGCCGAACGCTGATCGGTAGTTTTTATGTTTTTAAGCAAAGCGTTTCTCGCCGTATAATATTCGGGCGTATAGTCAAGCCCGTCGTCTTCATCGGAAGCATATATCGTCTGCAACTCTGTAAGTTTTGCACTTTGAGAAGCGCTGAACGGAAGCAGAATATTATAAACAAAACCGTAAGTTCCCTCATCCACAGTGCCCGATGAAGTTGAGTCGGGCGCATACAGTATAAACGAAGTATCCGACATACTGCTCATCGCAGACGTGAAAGAGTCGGCGTCGTCATAGTTTTCGCTCTGCTCTTCGAAAATCTGTTGATAAACTTCTTCGATATATTCGTCATCGCCCTGTCTTATCTTTTGGGCCTGCTCTTCCTCATACAAATCGTAGTACTTGCCGATAATTTGCTGTTCGAGCTGAGTTACATATTCTTCCTCTACATAATTAAGAGAAAGGATATCATGCAAATCCTCTTCTTCGGGATCGACAAGGTAATTCTGGACGAGGCTGCTGACAAATTCGTTATAAGCCTTTACACGCGTGGTCCGGCTGGACTTATCTTTTAAAAGATCCGATCTGTCGTTTTCATATGTGCCTGAATTTGAAAGCATATAGCCCTCATAGCCGGTATACACATTATAATAAACGCCATATTCAAATTTGCCCTCCGTCTTGTTTTCATCCGTGAGCACAGGGTAATAATCATCCTGTTCCGTATCGACGTTTGTAGGGGTTGATCTTGAATCTGTGCCGGAGGTACTGTCGTCCTCAGTGAGCAACTCTTCCTCTTCCGAATCTATCGCAGAATTTAACGAGGACATTACCGAATACCGGGCAACTTTAACCTCGTCGCTGTCCTTGCCGAGAATGTATTCATATTTTTCCCTATCGGTTGTACAAGCGTTGTATGCGGACATAACGGCGTCGGAATTGCTTTCTTCCGCTTTTTTGCTTAACAGATACATAACCGAATACTGCGTTTGAATAGCGTTTTCCACAAGCGAATTTACAAGGGTGTTGAAAGTATCGCTATAAGACCAACCGCTTTGAACATATGAATAACCTACTGTAAGGAAATAAGCGACAAGATCGCGCTTTATAATCTCAGTAGTGCCGACTGCGTCGCCGTAGTTGGCGATTTCACTCTCATCGAAAGCCGCCGAGGAAGTTATGTTTACCTCTGCAATGACCTGTTCCATGTCCTTGCGGTTATCCGACGATACGAGCGAACAACCTGAAAGCGTAGCCGAAGCCCCAATCGTTACTGCAAGAACTGTGCCTAAAATCTTTTTCTTTTTCATAAAAAGTTAACTCCGAAACCTTATGCTGAGAACTTATTTAAAATCTGTTACAATTCTGTCGCACGGTTTATTTTTATAAGCTATAAAATACCAAGTACCATTATATAATATTCAACCGATTAAGGCAAATCATTTTCACGAAAATTAGATAAAACTTACAGCAAATTTCAAAAATTTTGTCATGGCAAGCATTGTTTTTGTAGGATTTTCTCTTGCGGCAAACACGATAAGCGGCGCTTTTGCCATTGACAGCGTAATTTTATCGGAAAATTTATCAAGAGCAGCCGAAAGCCGCTTATCCTGCAAAGAGTTCACCGAGGGAAGTTCCAATGCGCCCGCCGTCCGGTCCACGCTTATTTTCTTTACGTTGAATTTTGATGCGTAGGCCTTTAAGACGGCTATAACCAACAGATTGAGAACGGAATCAGGCATGGCTCCGTACGCATCCTCCATCGAAACGCACACGCGCTTATAGTCTTCGACGGAACGTATTTCCGCTATCTGTTTATAACAATCCAACCTGCCCGCACTGCTTTCAATATAATTTTCGGGAATATACGCCGTAACCTTAATATCGAGTTCGGCGGCAAGCTGTTTTTCACCCGTGAGCTCCTCTTTGAGAAGCTTTGAATAAAGTTCATAGCCGACTTTATCCATGTGCCCGTGTTGTTCGGCGCCGAGAACGTTCCCCGCCCCGCGGATTTCCAAGTCGCGCATTGCAATTTTAAATCCGGAACCGAGTTCGGTAAAACGCATTATAGCTTTAAGACGCTCGGTTGCTTCGCTTGTAAGTATTTTATCGGGCTTAAAAGTAAAATAGGCATGGGCGAGCCGAGAACTTCTTCCCACCCTTCCCCTGAGCTGATAGAGCTGTGAAATACCGAAACGATCGGCATCGATTACGATAATCGTGTTGGCATTGGGAAGATCTATGCCGTTTTCTATTATAGTAGTGGTGACAAGAATATTCTTATCGCCGCGGTAGAAAGAAAACACAGAATTTTCAAGCGTATCCCTATCCATTCTGCCGTGCGCATAGCAAACTTTGCCCTCCGGCACTATTTCCGCTATTTTGCCCGCAAAAGCAGAAATGCTTTCTACCCTGTTATACAATATAAAGACCTGACCGCCGCGGGATAATTCGCGCAGGCATGCGTCGCGGATGAGAGTTTCGCTCTCCTCTACGACGTAAGTCTGGACGGGAAGACGTTTTTGAGGCGGCGTATTGATTGTGGAAATATCGCGTATGCCCGCAAGCGACATATGCAATGTACGCGGTATGGGCGTTGCCGTCATCGTAAGGCAATCCACATTCTTTTTGACGTGTTTTATCTTTTCCTTGTGTTCCACGCCGAAACGCTGCTCTTCATCGAGCACAAGAAGTCCCAAATCATAAAATTCAACGTCAGAGGAAAGCAATCTGTGCGTGCCGATTATCAGATCGATATCACCCTTTTTCAACGCCTCAATCGTTTTTGACTGCTGTAAAGGAGTTTTGAAGCGATTGAGCTTATCTATACGCAACCCGAATTCCTTAAATCTTTCTACAGCGGTATTGTAATGCTGTTCGGAAAGTATTGTGCTGGGGCACATAATAGCCGCCTGCTTACCGCCTAAGACGCACAGATATACCGCCCGCAAGGCGACTTCCGTCTTGCCGTATCCGACGTCGCCGCATAAAAGTCTGTCCATTACCTTTTCCGAACACATATCTTTCTTGATTTCTTCAACAGACGAAAGCTGATCGGGGGTTTCTTCATATGTAAAAGCGTTTTCAAACTCTTCCATCATAGCGGCGTTTTCGGGAAAGGCATAGCCGCTTTTTTGACTGCGCTCTGCGTAGAGCTCTTTCAGATCAAAAGCAAGTTTTTTGATGGATTGACGAACACGCTCTTTTATTTTTTCAAAGTCCGCACCGCCTATTTTTGAAAGAGCGGGGTCGTCTTCACCCACATACTTTGAAAGTATATCCATCTGCTCGACGGGCACATAAAGAATGTCCCCGCCTTTATATTCTATGGAAATATATTCTTTGATGCCGTCGGTCGTTTCTATCTTCTTTGTACCCGTTATCCTGCCGACGCCGTGTTTTTCATGCACGCAAAAATCGCCAATTTCGGGAGAAACGAACATGTCGCCACGCCTGCGACGCAGACGCTTGGCGACCGCCTTCGTATAGATATCCGCATTGCCTATTATGGCAAGTTTTGCGCCGTGAACGATAAGCCCGCGGCCTATCTCTTCCGAACAGACGGCGACTCCCTTGAAATAATCAAGCTTATCGGGGAGTTCGCGAAGCGGAAGATAATTATCAAGAATTTCGTCGCACAATTTTTGCGTGCGGCCAACGTCGCCCGTGAATACGACGACGCGGTAACCGTTCGCAAGCCAACTTTTGACATCCGTGAAAAATTGCGGCAAACTGTTGAGGTAAGACGGCGCGGGCGCAGAGCTGAGATTATAGGTTTTTAACGGACGGAAAAACATTGTGCTTTGCATAAAGGTCTGCAAAGAAAGCCGCCTGAATTTTTCAAAATATCCGAATAGTTCCTCACCGCTGAGAAGTTGTTTCAATGAAAACGAAAGAGCTTCTCCGCCCTTTCTGAGCTCGGCAACCCTTTCGGTGTGTTCCCTGTAAAAACCGGTAACGGCGTCGTTAATGCTCTTACATTCGTCAAAAATTATGAGGGTGTCGGGAGAAATTATATCAAAGAGCGTGCGGGTATTCTGCATGAGCGGCATTACAAACGACGCACCAGTAAACGGCACGCCGAGAGCAAGTTTTTCCGAGATATCGGAAGCAATGGCGCGGGCACGCTCATATGATTTAACGTCAGAACATTTCTTTATTTCTGCGGCAAGAGTCCCGTTAATCATATCAACATCTTTTTGGGTAAAAATTGCGTCGGTTGCCGCAATAACTTCAAGCGATTGAACTTCCTCAAGCCGCTCGCCGCTAACGCCGTCGTAAAAACGTATCTTTTCAACCGTATCGCCGAAAAAATCTACGCGGACGGGATTTTCGCAATTAACGGGATAAATATCGAGGATATCGCCGCGGACGGCAAAACTCCCCTTTGAATCGGCGGAGTATTCACGGCTATAACCATAGCTCACTAAAAGCTGAGGCAACGACATAAAATCGTTATCCCCGCCGACGTTAAATTTAACGGCAGGAATGCAAGCGGGAACAAGCTGCATTGCCGCCAACGGGTCACAAATAATGTACTCTGCGCCGCATAGTACTTCGTAAATGGCTGAAATACGGCGAAAAATAGCGTCTTTTGACAGTGCATCCTTGTAAAGTATAACTTCATCTTTTGACGTGAGCAGTGTGCACTTCTTCCCCGAAAATGAAGATATAGCCGTATACGCACGCCGGGCGGAAAGCATATCGGGCGCGATATACAACATTTTACTTTCCGTCAGTGAGGCAATGAGATATTTATGGGTATCGGACAGACCAAAAGCCGCCGTCGGCGTGCCGAGGCGGATATCTTCATTCAAGGCGGATAATTCACCCTTTAAATTACTATAAGTAAAAAAGTCGCGTTTCAATGTTCTGCCGTAAAACTCAACCGTTATATTTTGTCATTACATCGCTGACGTTAAAGCCGTTCGCGATAGAAATAGCCGCCTCCGCCGCTCTTTGGCATGCGGAAATGAACAAATCGTAATCGTCCTTTCTGACTTCCGAAAGGACATAATTTATTATGGGTATATTTACTTCGGGGTCGCGTATGCCTATGCGTATGCGGGTGAAATTCTGCGTTCCAATTTCGGCTATAACGGAGCGCATGCCGTTATGCGTTCCCGCGCTGCCGGAAGGACGGATTCTTACGCTTCCCTTGGGAAGGTCGTAATCGTCATAAATAACTATCAAACTGTCGGGGGAACACTTATATTTTGCAAGCAATTGCTTTACCGCCCTGCCGCTTGCGTTCATATAAGTAACGGGACGGGCGATTATAACCTTTTCGCCTTTAATATTGGCTTCGGCTATAAACGCCTCACATTCCTTTTTTTTAAACTTAACTCCGAGTTTATCCGCACAGTCGCCGGCAGCTATATAACCCATGTTATGAAAAGTTTTTAGATATTTTTCCTCGGGATTGCCGAGCCCTGTTATAATATACATACTTTAATTATGCGTTTTAAAAAGCCGCGTCAAAGCGGCTTTTATATTAATCTTATAAATTAAATCTGAACGAACTAAATTATTTTTATTCTTTTCTCTTACGATTTAAAATAAAACGATATATATTTAAGGTCAGAGCAGCCACTGAAAATATAATCATTATTATTGACATAATAAATCTTAAATTGTATGAAGAAAAAAAATCATAAAAAGCAAATATGGCAAATATAAAAGCTGAAATCACCATTATTGCATTTATTATTTCTGCTGCAATATTTAATTCTTTCACTTGCCGGCCTTAACCCCGTTATAATTAATCGTAAATCTTGGACATGGATTTATCCAGATAAACGTTTTCGATCGCCGCCGCAAACATGGGCGCGGTTGAAATCATCTTGAATATGGGAAGCATCTTTTCCTGCGGGATATTTATGGTATCGAGCATTGCAAGCTCCGTAATGGGCGAACTTGCAAGTCTTTCTATAGCGGGACCCGACAACACGCCGTGCGAACAGCAAGCATATATTTCCTTTGCGCCCGCTTCTTTCAGCGCCTTTGCGCCCTGAACGATAGTACCGGCAGTATCTATCATATCGTCGACCATAAGGCAATTTTTACCGTTGACGTCGCCTATGATATTCATAACTTCCATGACGTTAGCCTTAGGGCGGCGCTTATCGATAATAGCCATTTTTGCATCCATCTTGGCGGCAACTTTTCTTGCCCGCGCGACGGAGCCTATATCGGGCGAAACAACGACGAAATTTTCATCAACCTTGGGTTTAAAGTAATTGTAAAGCGTAGGTCCGCCCACAAGATTATCGAGGGGAATATCGAAGAAGCCCTGAATCTGCATGCAGTGCAAATCCATCGTCAAAACCCTGTCGGCGCCTGCGGAAGTAATGAGGTTGGCAACAAGTTTTGCAGTGATAGGTTCGCGGGAACGCGCTTTTCTGTCCTGACGGGCATAACCGAAATAAGGAATAACCGCCGTAATTCTGCCCGCGCTTGCCCTGCGCGCCGCGTCGATCATTATGAGGAGTTCCATCAAATTTGCGTTTACGGGATAACTGGTGGACTGGACAAGAAATACGTCCATACCGCGGATAGTTTCGTCGAAACGAACGTAAATTTCGCCGTCCGAGAAATGAGTTACCTCCATGTTACCAAGAGTAGTGTTCAGCCTGGCTGCAATAGCTTCAGCAAGGGGTCTGTTGGAATTGCCCGAAAAAATCTTTATTTCGTTGCCGTGGTTGATCATTTTGAGATATGCCTCCCGATTTTTACATTTGTATTTTTAAGGAATTTACCTTCCTTTTAAACTGCTTTAAACCGAATGATATTAAGTTTTACATGTTCCATTTTATATTCAGCGAAAGATAAAGTCAACTTAAATTAACGCCTTTGAGCTTTTTATTTTTCCGCAAAAATTTAAGAATTGATTTTTAACGCTATCCGCCGTTTTTTGTACGGCGGCGCATTTCCGAAAAAAAACCCGATAAAATTGCGGCGCACTCCTCTTCCATTACACCGCCTTCAACCTCTATGGTATGGTTCAAAATATTTGCGCCTGCAAGTTCGTTGGTCATGGACCTGCCCTTATCTTCGCGGGCGCCGAAATATACTTTTTTTATGCGGGCATTCAGCATAGCCCCCATACACATGGGACAGGGTTCCAAAGTGACGTAAATTTCACACTCAGGTATGCGCCAGCTCTTTAATTTTTTACAAGCCTTTTCAATCGCTTCGATTTCCGCATGAGCGGTAGCTATCTGCCTGCCCGTGCGTCTGTTATGTCCCCGTGAGATTACTTTCCCGTCGCATACAACGACGGCGCCGATCGGCACTTCGCCCTCATCAAGGGCTTTTTTTGCGCATTTCAGCGCAGATTTCATAAATTTTTTGTCTTTATTTTCCATAGTACCCACTGAATTGCCTTACGGCCTGAAAGCATTTTTTCAGCTTTGAAAGTTTTGTTATGGGATGTCTGAGGTTGTCCGCGCCACACTCAACGGTATATGCGGGAATTCTCAGCTTCTGGATACACCAATCCTTATAGCCGCCTGCGGAACCGTAAATTTTTTTAATCGCATAACCTGTTGAAGCCGCAAGAATTTCGGCGCCCCGCCTGTCTCCCCTTCCGCCGAATTCCCAATAAATTTCCTCGCCCTTAGTATGAAAACTAAGCGTTGTGAAGGGTTTGATTTTTAAAGTAAAATTGCGCAACGCACACGTTTCAGGTTCGGAAAACGGATAATCGCCGATACAGTTTTCACTGCCGCGCACGCGCGTATTCAACCTTCCGCACCCCCAATCCGCATCGAAATTGCAATTAAGATCGACCCCTCGGGCATTGGCTTTCCATAACTGATTATTGGTCTGGGAAAGACAGGCGCCGTCGGGATTGAGAAGAGGTATTATCCAGCCCCCGCCCATTTTTACTCCTAATTTTATATGTTTCAACGCAAGCCGAGCGGTTATCCATTCACGCGCATGAACGGCATAGACGGCTATAAATTGTCTGCCGACGCTCTCCCCGACGTGAAACGCATACAGCGCCCTGTTGCGCAAAGAATAACCTATTACACACTTCTTACCGCCGTAACTTTCGTAAAATCTTCTTACTTCTTCATATATCACACAATAAAGTATGAAATTAAAAACGGCGATATTCTTATTGGGCGGAAAGCTTGTCCGCATGGCATCAACTTATTATTTATGATATTCGCTGCCGCTGTTTATCATAAAGGCACGGTAAATCTGCTCAACCAAAATTACACGCATAAGCCGATGCGGGAAAGTCATATCCGAAAACGATAATTTAAAATCAACCCGATTTTTAACGCTTTCCGAAAGCCCGCACGAGGAGCCGATTATAAAAGAAAATTCCTCTCCCCTGTCGCATAACTTTTTGATATGGGCGGCAAGCTTTTCGCTTGAATATTTTTCACCCTCTATACAAAGCGCAACAGTGTACCCCTTTGCGTACTTTAAAATAGAGACGGCCTCCTCTTCAAGATTTTTGCCCTCAGCGATTTCTATTATTTCAACCTTTGCAAACCGCGAAAGCCGCTTTAAGTATTCCGCGACAGCCGCACGGTAAAACTCCTCTTTGATTTTACCGACGCATACGATATTTATTTTTTGCATTACGACACACCCAACAACGAACAGATCCAGATAACCGCCAGCAAGATAATTCCCACGGACGCGTATATAAAGAAATTGATTACGCCGCCCTTTTCACATTTGACAAGCGGAGTTTTATCAAGTAACAGCCATAAAAGCCCGCCCGCGAGCGCGCACGCCCCTATTACAATGAGTGCAATATTTACATCAGGCGAAACAGCCAACGCCCCCGCTTCATCCAAAAGACCGCACGCGGCGAAAACGACTATCAACGCGTTATTTATAAAGTGCATCATTACGGACGGCAGAACAGAGCGAGAACGCACGGCAAGAAACGCAAACACGCACCCCGCGATAAATTGGTAAACCGTTTGCTCAGGCGAAGTGTGGAAGAGCGAAAAACAAAAACCCACAATAAAGATTGCGCGGACGCTGCCCATGCTTTTTTCACACGAGTTTAATATAACTCCGCGGAAAAGAGCTTCCTCAAATATGGCGGGAAGAACTGCTATTACAAGCAACGCCGGCACCACCAAGCCGCCTTCAAGAGAGGGAAAGTAGCTTGACGATTCACGGGGAACGTAACCGAATAGCTCAAAAAAGCTAACAGTGAGATCATTGACCCAATTCAACGAAAACAACAGTCCGAATATAAGTAAAAATCCGATCAAGTAATATTTAGGATTGCATTTTACGGGAAATACTTCGGTTAAGCCTACATGCCTGACTTTTAACGTTACACCTATACTTAAAGCAATTGCAACAGGCGCAGCGATGTAACTTAAATAAATATATGCGTCCGTGTCCTGTTCAAGAGACGCAAATACGACTAATGCGGCGAAAATATAAGAAGCGACAATATAACAGATTGTAGCCGCGCTATACGCAAATCCGCCCGTTGACGAATTCAGACGCGGATTTGCCTGTTTTAAATTTTCTTCGGAATTTTCCATAAACTGATTATACTTTAAAATTCAAATTAAGTAAATTATTTGGTTTACATTTGTAGCAAAATATTGTAAAATTTATCCATGCGAATTATCGACACCAAAGATATAGAAGAAAAAATATATAAAATGGCGTTACATGCGGGAATACACTTGACCCCCTCATGCCATAAAGCGCTGAAAAATGCCGTTACAAACGAAAGCCGACCGACCGCAAAATATGCCTTGGACATTATAATCCAAAACAGTTACGTCGCTTTGGACGAAAAAATGCCCGTCTGCCAGGATACCGGTATGGCAGTCGTCATGCTTGAAATCGGGCAGGACGTGCACCTTTCGGGCAAACCGCTGTCTGCGGCGATCAACGACGGAGTAAGAAGAGCATACGCGGACGGATATTTCAGAAAGTCCGTTTGCGACCCGCTCACAAGGGTCAACACCGCAGACAACACCCCCGCCGCCATCCACACCGAAATTATTGAAGGCGACGAAGTCAATATTACCTACATGCCAAAGGGGTTCGGCAGCGAGAATATGTCAAGACTGTATATGCTTAAACCTGCGCAGGGAGTCGGCGGCATAATAGACGCCATTGTCGAAACCGTAAAGCTTGCAGGTTCGCGCCCCTGTCCGCCGGTATACGTCGGCGTTGGCATAGGCGGAAACTTCGATACCTGCGCTTACCTTGCAAAAAAAGCCTTGACGCGCGATATCGGCACACATAATACCCGCGAAGACGTTGCCGAAATAGAGCGCATTGCGTTGGACAGAATAAACGAACTTAACATAGGCAGCCAGGGATTTCACGGAGACGTTACCGCCCTCGGGGTGAGTTGCGAACTCGCCCCCACCCACATTGCAGGGTTGCCCGTCGCCGTAAACATTCAATGTCACTGCGTACGGTGCGAAAAGGAGGTACTATGACAGACATAACGCCCATCTATAAAGTTATAGATTTGCCTTCCGAGAGAGAAAAATTAAAGAAACTGCGTGCAGGTGAGTGCGTTTATTTGACGGGAACCATTCTCACCGCCCGCGATTGCGCCCATAAAAGGCTTATGGAACTTTTAGAAACTGACAGCCCACTGCCTTTTGATATTAAAGACGCGTTTATTTATTATGCGGGTCCCTGCCCCGCCAAGCCCGACAAAGCTTCGGGCAGTTGCGGCCCCACCACTTCGGCAAGAATGGATTCGTTTGCGCCGAAACTTCTCGATTTGGGACTTGGCGGAATGATAGGCAAAGGCGAGATGTCGGACGAAGTGCGCGCAGCCATCGAAAGAAACGGCGCAGTTTACTTTGCCGCCATCGGCGGCGCGGGCGCGCTTTACGGCAACGCAATTAAAAAGAGCGAGTGCATAGCTTTCCCCGACCTTTTATCCGAAGCGGTCTACAGGCTTGAAGTGGAAAACTTCCCTGTAGTTGTAGCTTATGACTGCACGGGCGGAAGCATATATTGAAAAACGCTTAAAATAAGTTGACTTTGCGCCTTTTTCGCATTATAATTAATATAATTTTAAAAGCCATGACCGAGACAGACGCCCCTAAAAACCCTTTTCAGAGAGGAAAACCCGAAAACGGCTGAAAGATTTTCCATTGGGTCGGGACGGTATTCACTCGTGAGCCGAACGCGCGAAAACAGATTTTTATACCTGCGTGTAGTACGTTCCGTGAATCTGCGTAAAAGAGATAATCAAGACGGCGTTTGCCGTGAAATCAGGTGGTACCGCGAAACTTTCGCCCTGTGCTTTGCACGGGCGATTTTTATATTGAATAACACATACATTTACTTTATCAGGAGGTCAGTTAATGCAAGAGGAAATCGATAAAATCGAAGCGCAGATAAATGAAGCCGTTAAAGACGTTCAATCAAGCAAAGGGCTTTTTGAACTTCGCGCCAAATTTCTGAGCAAGACGGGCGCAATATCCGAACTTATGAAGTCCCTGCGCAACGTTCCCGCAGAACAGCGCCCCTCAATGGGCAAACTTTTAAACGCAATGAGGTGCAGAGTTGAGGAAAAATTCAACGAGTTGGATGCAAAACTTAAAAAATTCGAGCTTGAAAAGAGAAACGCCGAAGAAAAAATAGACGTTACTATCCCCGGAAGGCGCACCGAAAGCGGAGCCTTCCACCCCAACACGCTTGTCAGGAACGAGCTTATTTCAATATTCTCCGGCATGGGATTCGAGGTATTCGAAGGTCCTGAAATCGAGAACGATTTTTATAACTTTACCGCTTTGAACACGCCAAAGGATCATCCCGCGCGCGATATGCAGGATACCTTTTATATTACGGGCGACCTGCTGTTGCGCACGCAGACTTCCGCAGGGCAGATAAGGGTAATGGAAAACAAGAAACCTCCCATCAAGATACTTTCACCGGGTAAAGTTTACAGAAGCGACGACGACGCTACCCATTCTCCCATGTTTTCACAGATGGAGGGACTTGTCGTAGATAAAGGAATTACTCTTTGCGACCTTAAAGGCATGTTGGACGAGTTTGCGCGCAAGATATTCGGCGGGAACGTAAAAACCCGCCTCCGCCCCTCCTACTTCCCTTTCACCGAGCCCTCTGTCGAAGTGGACGTCAGCTGTTTCGAATGCGGCGGAAAGGGTTGCAGGCTTTGCAAGGGCACGGGCTGGATTGAAGTGCTTGGCGCGGGCATGGTGAACAGACACGTTCTGGAGGGTTGCGGAATCGACCCCGACGAGTACACAGGTTTTGCTTTCGGCATGGGCATAGAGAGAATTGCCATGCTTAAATACGGCATCAACAACATGAAGCTTCTCTTCGAGGGCGACACGAGATTCTTAAAACAGTTCAAGGATTGAGGAGGGATTAAAATGAAAGCACCTTTAAGTTGGCTTAAAGATTATGTTGATATAGACGTTTCCGCAAAAGAGCTTGAAGAAAAGCTGTTTTCCTGCGGGCTTGAAGTTGAAGAAGTTATAGAAATAGGCAAAGACATTTCGGGCGTAGTAGTAGGCGAAGTTATAGAATGTGAACCCGTTGAGGGCACTCATTTATCCGTCTGCAAGGTGGATTGCGGAGATAAAGGCGTGTTCACGATATGCTGCGGCGCGGACAACGTTAAAAAGGGGATTAAAGCTCCCTGCGCGCTTGCAGGCGCAACCGTTTACACGACGGCTAAGGACCACGTTACGGTTGAAGGCGTAATGACCATTAAAAAGGGAAAATTGCGCGGAATAGAATCGGAGGGCATGCTTTGTTCGGGCATTGAATTGGGCGTCAACGGAGATATGTTCGAGGGCGGCGACTACTGCGGACTTCTGCTTCTTCCTGCGGAATTTGAAAACGGTGCGGACGTGAAGCCTCTGCTCGGTCTTGACGACTGCATTTTCGACGTTGCGGTAACGGCAAACCGTCCCGACTGCCAAAGCATTTTGGGGCTTGCGCGCGAAATCGCCGCCGTTCTCGGCAAAAAAGTCAAGGAACCCGACTACTCATACACCCCTGTAAAGGGCGATTATAAAAAGATAAAAATAACCGACCTTGCGCCCGACGTATGCCCGAGGTACATCGGACACTACGTCACAGACGTAAAAATAGCGCCCTCGCCCATGTGGATGAGAAAGCGCCTTGCTCTTTGCGGATTGCGTTCTATCAGCAACGTCGTAGATATTACAAATTTTGTACTTTTGGAAATGGGACAACCCATGCACGCTTTCGATCTGGACACGCTGACGGGGCGCGAAATCGTGATCAGACGCGCAAAAGAGGGCGAAAAAATAATTACGCTTGACAACAATGAATTTACCCTTACGCCCGAAAACCTTGTTATCTGCGACGGCGAAAAGCCCTGCGCATTGGCGGGCGTTATGGGCGGACTCAATTCCGAAATAACCGAGAACACGCATGAAGTTCTGTTTGAAACGGCTAAATTTGCGCGCGACAGCATAAGAAAGACCGCGCGTTCGTTGGGGCAGCACTCCGACTCTTCCGCGCTGTATGAAAAGGGCGTAAACGAATACACCGTAGAGCACGCTTCAAAGAGAGCTTTAAACCTTATCCAACAGCTCGGATGCGGTACGGTAACGGACGTAAGATGCGACGTTATCACACCCTATTCAAAACTTGAAGAAAAGAAAATGACCGTAAGCGTTTCAAAAATCAATGCGCTTTTGGGAATTGAAGTGCCTGCCGGGGAGATGGTTAAAATTCTTGAAAATCTGAATTTCGGCGTTG
Organism: uncultured Clostridia bacterium; assembly: GCA_964594955.1. Taxonomy (GTDB): domain Bacteria; phylum Bacillota; class Clostridia; order Christensenellales; family Borkfalkiaceae; genus Coproplasma. The sequence goes on from CAZQNK010000014.1 coordinate 24,515, forward strand.
AACTTGACGGCGACGAACTGCGCCTTGTAGTGCCGAGATACCGCGAGGATATAGACCTTTACCCCGACATTGCCGAAGAAATCATCAGAATGTACGGCTATGAACACATCACGGGCACTTTCATGCCCTCCGCCTCCATCACGAACGGAGGTTTTACGGAAGAGCAGAAAGCGGAAAACAAATTAAAACGTACCATTGCAGAGCGCGGACTATATGAAATTTCAACCTACTCCTTCTATTCTCCGAAGGATTTGGACATGTTGCACTTTGCCGAGGACGCAAAGGAAAGAAAAGCCATAAAGATTTTGAACCCCATAAGTGAAGAGCTTTCCATAATGCGCACCACCCTTGCCCCCTCTATGGTCAACGTGATTGTACGGAATCTGAGAAGAGGCAATATGGAGGGCAAACTTTTTGAGCTTGCAAAAATATATATCGCCGACGAGCTACCCTTAAAGAACTTTCCCGAAGAACGCGCAACGCTTGCAATCGGCGTTTGGGGCAAGCATGACTTCTTCGACCTCAAAGGAATTTGCGAGGACGTTGCTTCGTCGCTGAATACGGCGTTTACCTATGAGCCCGCACAAAAGCCCTTCCTCCACCCCGGAATTACGGCGAAAATTCTGTGCGACGGAGTTGAAATAGGCTATTTGGGATTGCTTTCCCACGAGCTTGAAAAGGAACTTGCGCTTGACAGAATGGTTTGCATTGCGGAGCTTGATTATGAAGAACTTAAAAAGCACGCAAAGCCTTTCAAATATCAACCGCTCTCCAAATTTGCAATAGAAACGCGCGATCTTGCGCTCGTCTGCGATAAATCCACCGCCTGCGGAGAAATCACAAAGGTGATTTATGAAGCCTGCAAGTACGTTACCGACGTTAAACTTTTCGACATCTACGAAGGCGAACAAATCGGGAAAGATAAAAAGTCCATGGCGTTCACCGTTACGTTTACCCCCAAGGAAGAGCCCATTGAAGAAAAAATTGACGGTTTCGTCAAAAAAATACTCGGCAATCTGAAATACAAGCTGAACATAGATCTGAGGTAAAAAGTAATTTTAAAAGCCGCGGCGCAACAAATTGCGCCGCGGCTTTAATTAATACTCAACCATCGGGCACCAACGCCGCGCCGTAGCCCGCAAGCGATGCCTGTAAATATGTATCGGGAATTTTCCCCACTATTACGCTTTCACATATGAGCACTTCTATGGTAGAAGCGAGATTTGTACTTTTAGAGGGCAAAATAATAGATATATCCGAAACGATTTCAAGATAAAGAGAATGTAACGTCTGGTTAATGCCCGCCTCACGGAATTTGGAAACAAACCGACATTCGACATTGCTTATGGGGATAATCTTAATATTTATTTTTTGACCGAAACCCGCAAGCGCTTCGATGCCGGTCAGTGCGCCGATAGGCACCATAATGCCCTCTTCACTCATCTTATTCAAATTTTCCTGCGAAAGATAGGCGGTATCTCGCGCTATACGGTTAATTTTCAGGCTGTCCGACGTTATCGAAGTCACGTTTCCCGCCTCGTCGCGCTCCAAAGTGATAAGATCCTCGTAACGCATTGTATCGTTCAGGGTATAATAAATTGCGTCATTGACGGCGACTGTCGTTATTGAACGGATTGTCGCTTCGCTTATCGATATCAGAACTCCGGTAACGTTGCGCTGAAAAAACACAAGCACACCGATAACCAAAAGACAGAATATTAAAGTGAGCGCTTTGAAACGTTTAAATTTTTTGTTTTCACGCTTTGACATACAATATTGTATGTCAGTTACGCTTAGTTCTTGATTTAAAAATCAACGCCATTAAAAAAGAAAATACTACGGCGGCGGTAACTCCTGCGCTTGCGGCCGCCAAAGAACCCGTTATTGCATAGAAAAATCCCCTTTCCGCCCCCTTTATCGCACCGTTTGCAAGAAGATAGCCAAACCCCGATATGGGCACCGTAGCGCCTGCGCCCGCAAAATCGACGAGGGGTTGATAAATGCCTATCGCAGTCAAAACCACCCCGGCAAGCATGAAGTACACAAGTATTTTGCCTGCGGTAAGATCGGTAAAGTTGATAATTATCTGCGCGATAAGACAGATGCCTCCGCCTACTGCAAACGCCTTTAAATATTGAAAAAATATTTCAAGAATTTCGGTTTCCATATAATTTTATATCCTGTCTGAAAATTTACAAATTAAATTCCACTGCATGCGATATGCAGGGAATACTTTCCCCTTGCCCCGACGATACGGTTGACAAAAGCGCGCCCGTTGCGGCAAACAGCACCCGTCTGTAAAGCCCGGCCGTCATTTTAGTAAAGATGTAAGAATTGAGCACCGCAGCCGAGCACCCCGCCCCGCTGCCGCCCTGAAATTCATCTTCAATAACTTTATAGATAATTTCGCCGCAGTCCACATGTTTTTCAGAGATATCAAACCCCTTTTCCCAAGCAAGATCTTTAACAATACGACTGCCCAAAGCGCCGAGATCGCCCGTTAATATAAGGTCATAATCATCCGGTTCGGTTCCCGTATCCCTGAAATGCTGCATAAGCGTATCCGCCGCGGCGGGAGCCATTGCCGCACCCATATTGTTTACGTCCGTTACGCCGTAGTCCACCACCCTGCCCATAGTCGCACTGACTATCTTAATATTGCCGCCCGTCGGCGCGATAACGCAACCGCCCGCGCCAGTGACCGTCCACTGCGATTGAGGAGGCCTCGTAGTGCCCTGTTCCAACGGATAGCGGTATTGCCGTTCCGCCGAAGCAAAGTGGCTGCCCGTTGCGGCGACCGCTCTCTTTACATAGCCGGCATTTACCAGCATGGCGGCAAGCATTATGCTCTCGCTCATGGTAGAACACGCCGAATAGACCCCGAGAAAGGGAAAATCATAGTCGCGCGCCGCAAACGAAGCCGAAATTATTTGGTTCAACAAATCGCCCGATATCAAAACATCTATATCGCTTTCTTTTAACCCACCCTTTTCTACGGCGAGAGAAATCGCCGTTGTAAGCATTTTACATTCGGCTTTTTCGAACGTGCTTTCGTCATACATATCATCGTCGAGTGCAATATCGGCAAAGTCGCCTATTATCCCCTCACATTCTTTACTGCCGCATACGGCGGCAAACGAAAGAATGCGCGGGGCGTTTTTGAAAAATACCGTATTTCCTTTTTTCATACAAAAAGATATATAAGCCCCACAAGCACGCCGGAAAACACGCCGAAAACTATGATAGCGCCCGCAACGGTGAACATTTTAGCCGCCATGCCGTAGATCCATCCCTCCGTTTTAAATTCTATAGCCGGCGAAGCGACGCTGTTGGCAAAGCCGGTAATAGGCACAATAGAGCCGGCGCCCGCATGCCTGCCTATTCTGTCATATACGCCCAGCCCCGTCAACAGGCAGCCCAAAAAAATTAGAATTACAGACGTTAAACCCGCTAATTCGTCGCCCGAAAACCCCGCAAGTTCCAACATGTATCTTATGAACTGCCCTATACTACAGATAAGCCCGCCTACGCCGAACGCCGCCGCACAGTTTTTAAAATGTTTTGTCGGCGGATCCTGCGCTTTAACATAATTCAGATAATTATAATTGTAATTATCCCTTGATTTACCTGTCATTTCTTGTCAACCCATCCTTTGGCGGCTTTATAAAACTTTCCCGCTCGTCTCGGCGGGTAAGATCGATATCACGCTTCATTGATTATACATCCTTTCATTGAGTCCCAATGTGATTTTTTGCGGCATCATGCGCGCAAGCATTACATATGCTCCGTTTTTAACTCCGCAGGTTTTGACGACGGGCGGCTTGTCCTCCATAAGAACGGAGTATATCGTTTCTGCGACGGAAGCCGGCGAACAGCCGCCCTGTTCCATATTGGCAAGCGCGGCAACCGCACGGTTGACTTTATGGGAATAGCTCTTATTTTCCTCGTCGGTATAAACCTTTCTTTTAAAAGTAAATTCAGTGCGGGTTCCTCCGGGAAGAATTGCCGTGACGGCGATATTATAGGGTTTTAGCTCGGAATAAGCCGACTTGGCAAGCATTTCAAGCGCAGACTTGGAAGCCGAATAAAAACCGTCAAAACAAATCGGGAGTTCCCCTCCGACGGACCCGACAAGAACTATTCTTCCTCCCCTGCCTTTAATAAACGGTATTACAGCCTGCATTGCAGTCAGCGCGCCGAAAAAGTTTACGTCGAAAAGATATCTTACGTCGCTATCTTTGGCGTGCTCTATAGGCGCCGCCATTGAAAAGCCCGCGCTATACACAAGGGCGGCTATATTGAATTTTTCGCCCGCCTCTTCAATGGCTTCGGGGAGCTGCGGATTTTTTGAAACGTCAGCCGTAATATTTATAACTTTCGGATTTTTGCATGGCGTTCGGGATATATTTACAACGTTCCAGCCGCGCCTTATAAGGCAGGCACACGTTTCAAAGCCTATGCCCGAACTGCCGCCGACAACGAGAGCAGTCTTTTTCTTAACTTTCTCCATACTTCTATATTGGGAAAATTTTGCGGAAAGTATTCGTAATGTTAAGCAATGTTTCAATTTAATCGGCGCGGAAATAAATTCCGCGCCGCAATATTATTTTGGTTTAAATTTTATCCGAAAGCTATATCGAGAATCATCATGAGAGCAAATCCCAATACGACTCCCGCAGTGGCTTTTACCTTACCCTGCGCAAAACTTTCCGGAATGAGTTCCGAACAGACCACTGCAAGCATTGCGCCCGCCGAAAAAGAAAGAGCCCACGGCAAAATACCCTGTACGGCGGTTACGGCAAGAGCGCCTATCACGCCTGCGGCAATTTCCACCGCGCCCGAAAACTGACCTATAAAAAAACTTTTTTTACGGCTCATGCCGTTGGAGCGCAAGGGAAAAGCCACGCACATACCTTCGGGAAAATTCTGTATACCTATGCCCACGGCGAGCATGACGGCCGCCACCGCTTCAACGGTCTGACCGCAGGCAAGCGCACCGAACGCAACGCCGACAGCCATTCCTTCGGGTATGTTATGCATTGTCACGGCTATACACATAACCGCGCAGCTGCGTTTTTTTGCACAGTTTGAAAACAGGTGAAGTTTACCCGAGAAAATATCGGTGACCACTATAAGAGCGCCGCCAAGCATAAATCCCGCAGTAAGTATAAGATATGAATATTCCCGCACCATCTCCATAGCGGGCATCAGGAGAGAGAAAAAGGTTGAGGCAAGCATTATTCCCGCCGCGCCGCTCATCAAGAACGAAAAGGCGCTTTCATTCACCTTTTTATAGAAAAATACAAGCGACGCGCCCAGCGCCGTCATTGCCCATGTAAATGCCGTTGCAAGAAGCGCCGCCTGCCAGCCGGTTAAATTATAAAGCCATTCCAAAGTACTTCTCCGCGTAAAACAGTTACTACATATTATGTAATTTAAAAGCAGTGCGTGAAGTTTCACGCACTGCTTTATTCCGTTTCACTTTCGGAAGTTTCTTCGTTGCTCTTTTTCTTCTTGAATTTCTTAAAAAGCCAATTTTCTATTTTGTCCTGATATTTGAATGATATCACACATAGTACTATGCAAACAGCCAATATAACTATCCAAACGGCAATTCCCCACCCAGAAAAAGGTATTATTGTACCGCTTCCGAGATAACAGTAAACGGCGATAATAGCCGGTCTTACAATTGCTACGGATATTATGAAGAACGGAAAGCCTATACCTGAAAGCCCCGCCACCATACATAATAAATCGTCAGGGAAAAAGGGCAATATCTGCATAAGTACAAAAATGACCTTTCCCCTCTTACCCATATATGAAGCATATTTGCCCGTGACGTCCTTTCCCGCTATCCAATCCACAACCTTTTTGCCGAAAATTCTGCCGATAAAATAGGCGATAACGGAACCTATAATAACCCCCAACGAAGCAAGAAGCGTTGCAACCAAAGGGCCGAAAACCAATGAGCCCGGAACGTAACATACCACAGCAGGCAACGGTAGAATTAAGACCTGCAACACCTGTATTATTACGAATACCAACATACTCCAACCGCCCGTGTTGCGGATCGATTCCACCAAAACATTTATCTTTTCTTCGGTAGTTTCATAATCATTCAGGCGCCACACTTCATTCATAATTATGAGGCAACACAAAAATATAGCAATCAATGCCGTAATTATGAAAGCGCTTTTAAACAGCGATTCCTTTTTCAGCGCCAGCGAAACAACGCTTACAATAAAACTTGCGGGCGCAATTATATACAGGGCCGCTTGAATATAAGCCGCCCAACCACCCATAAAAAGGGCGGTGCCCGCAACAATGAATATACACAGTATTGTATCCGTAACGGATATTATAATTTTTGCTGTTTTCCCCATATGTATCAAAACGGTTTAACGTTCAGATTTTTATAAGTGGTAAATTTTATCATGTAGCCGTTGGTTTCTTGCTGCCCGCTTTCTTGTATAAGCGCAAAATTTTCGTTTTCATCAAGATTTTCAAAAAAAGCGTCCGCACCGCCTTCCGCATCCACTTTGGTAACAAGCACTTCTGTACAATACGGCAAAAGCGTTCTGTACATCATCTGTCCGCCGATAACAAAAACCTTTTCCGGCGGATATTTTTTAATTTCTTCAAAAAGCTCATCCAGAGAATGAACGATTTTGCAGTCTTTCCTGTCTTCGCCATCGGGATAGAGCACTATGTTGGTTCTGTTTTTCAACGGATTGCCGCCGGGGAAAGATTTTAAAGTGTTACTGCCCATGACGACAACGTTGCCCGTAGTTGTCTCCCTGAAAAATTTCATATCGGCGGGAATTTTAAACATCAGCCCGTTATTTTTGCCTATGCCCCAATTTTTATCCGCGTGTAAGATCGCCCTCATATTTGCCTGCCCTATTCCGCCACGGGAATATTGTATTTTTTATCATTACATTTATAATCTATTAATTTGAAGCTGTCTACCGTGAAATCATAGAAATCCGTGACAGATTTATCCACTTCCAGCTTAGGCGCGGGAAGGACGGGCATCTTTATAATTTCTTCAACGATAGGTATATGTCTGTCGTAAACGTGAGCGTCTGCAATTACATGGACAAGCTCGCCGACTTTCAGACCTGAAACTTGCGCAAACATAATAAGCAGAATAGAATACTGCACCACGTTCCAATTGTTCGCCGTAAGCATATCGTTAGAACGCTGATTTAATATTCCGTTCAACGTATCGCCCGAAACGTTAAACGTCATAGAATAAGCGCAAGGATAGAGATGCATTTCATGCAGGTCGGAAAAATTATATATATTGGTCATTATCCTGCGGCTTGCAGGATTGTTTTTAAGGTCGTAAAGAACTCTGTCAACCTGATCGAATTCTCCCTCTGCATATTTGTGCTTTATCCCCAATTGATAGCCGTAAGCCTTACCTATTGAACCGCTTGCATCCGCCCATTGATCCCAGATATGTGATTTAAGATCGTGAATGTTGTTGCTCTTCTTCTGCCATATCCATAAAAGTTCATCCACGCAGGAACGGAAAGCCGTGCGCCGGATTGTTAAAATAGGAAATTCTTCCGCCAGATTGTATCGGTTCACTATACCGAATTTTTTTACGGTATGTGCGGGAGTGCCGTCGCTCCACTTAGGACGCACGTTTAAATCGGTATCCCAAACACCCTCCGCCATTATAGTTTTCATATTATCAACAAATATATTATCTGCTCTACTCATTACAAACTCCTTTTCAGGACAATTTCATAACATAATCGTCCATTACATAGCCTCCGCCTATATCGTTTACAACGCCTTCAATAATTTTAAAACCAACATGTTTATAAATACTTATAGCGTCAGCATTGTCCTTTTTAACTGTAAGAACTATCGGCTTTGGCAGTGATAAAAATACTCTTGACGCTATCTTTTTGTTGCGGGCAAAATCACTTAAATAAATTTTTGACAGAAAAGTGCCCGAAGTATAAACGGGATTAAAATTACGTGCAGGGCAATAAGCAAAGAAACCCGCATCCTCGCCGTTCAATTGTATTATCTTATACACATAGCCGTCATGTTCTATATTCCTTTTAATAGCATAATCCGAAAGGAATAGATTCACCATGTAGTCCGTCTGCCCTTCTTTTGAAATGCTGTCGAAAGTTCGGTGCATTATTTCAGAACCAAGACGGTTTATAACGGCAAAATCGCCGTCATTTGAAGCCAAACGCAATTTCACGTAACCCGTGCGCAAAATATTTAGTATTACTCTATCTGCAGGCGCCCATTCATCGGGGGTAAGTTCGTTACAAGGTATCCACCGCTCTTCTTCATGCTTTGTAAGCACATATCCCGACAACATTCTACATAGATATACACTGAGAGAAATTGAAAATTCGGGATATTCATAGTGTACGGTTGTCAATCTTTCCCCGACATCCACGGTTAAAGATAACTCTTCCATACATTCGCGCTTTAAAGCTTGTTCGGGAGTTTCACCCTCTTCAATCTTACCGCCGACAAATTCAAATTTATGAATAACGCTGTCTATGCCGTCGGCACGTCTTAATGCAAAAATCTTCCCGCTTTGCACAATCGCCGCGCCAACCACATTAAATGAAGGTTTCATATAATCATTTTAACACCTTATATTTTTTAAGTCAATAATAACGTTTAATTTGCGCCAAATTAACATAAAAACACAATAAACGACAGCAAAATTTTGTCCTCATTGCCGCAGAAATCTATTGACGGCAAAGCAAAATAATTATATAATATCAATATCGAGGCGTAGCGCAGTTGGTAGCGCGTATGGTTCGGGACCATAAGGTCGTGGGTTCAAATCCCGTCGCCTCGACCACAAACAGATTAGACGAACTTTTTATTATTTTAACGGCGGTTTCGCTGTTACGTTCCTAATCTAATCAAACGCAAAAAGCGGGGGAACAGCTCCCCGCTTTTGCTATGTAATTAAGACCTGTGAACACGCGACTTACAAAGTAAGTGTAGTGTGCTCTATACTTTTACGTCGTTTGCTCGCCGTAAAACGCTTTACAAGCAGCTTCAATTTTGTCACTAATTAAATCGCCTAATAATATGAAAGCCGTTTGCAGTTCGTTATATGGTAAATTGCTGTCGTTGACTATCCTAATCAACAATTTTACGCTCTCAAGGTTTATAATTGCATCTTCTAAATCC
>CAZQNK010000015.1:0-30124 GCA_964594955.1 uncultured Clostridia bacterium
AAGCGCGCGAGAATCGCGGCTCTTCTTCCCTTCAAGGGCGAGTAAAAAATTAATTGTGTAAAGTTACAACACCCATTTTCGCGAAGGATACAAAAACCTTCTTTAATATGGAGCTACCTAACTTTACAGCGCACAACACAATAACTAATATGAAAGACTTCGTGAATAACGGGGTCTTTTTTCTATATTTTTATGTTATATAGTTATTTCGGTTTACTTTTCCTTAAACGCGCTACAATTTAATACGAACCGACAGACCGCCGCTCCGACGGCCCGACGTACGGTATTTACTTGCGGAAAGGGCGCGGCATAGCTTCTAAATATCTGTAAATGAGGCGTATTATTAAGCAATCCCGCCCTGAAAACCGTACGGTTTTCAGGGCGGGATATATTTATATTATTTATTCACTTCAACGGAGCCGACTGCGGGGCGCTGTCCGAAAATGGTTGTGCCTACGCGGATCATGTTACTGCCTTCCTCCACGCAAAGCCGCCAATCGCCGCTCATGCCCATGGATAAATAACTGAAATTTTCCGCATACGCACGCATTTTATCGTATTTTTCGCGCATTTGCGCCGCAAGACGCTTCAAAAGCCCTTCATCTGCGGTAAAGGGCAACATTGCCATAAGCCCGCATATTTTAAGCGACGGCAGGGCGCATATGCGTTCGTACGCGCTCTCGGTTTCTTCAAGCGAAAACCCGCCCTTGGTTTCTTCGTTGCCGATATTAACCTGCAACAGTATATCCGAAGTTATTCCCGCATTTTCACTCTTTTTCGACAGTTCTTCTGCAAGATTTAACCTGTCTACGGAATGGTACAAGTCCACTTTTCCCAATAAATACTTTATTTTATTGGTCTGTAAATGCCCTATGAAGTGTCTGCGCGGATTGCCCGTAATTTCGGCATATTTGTCGCGCAGTTCCTGCACATGGTTGTCGCCTATGTCGGTTATGCCTGCGGCGATAGCGCGGTTTATGTTTTCCACGGGTTGCAGTTTGACCGCCGCAACCACCGTTATTTTTTCGCCGTATTTATTGTATTCGGGCACTTGCGCCAAAAGATTTTTTACGTTTTCTTCTATCATATCTCGTCCGCTATAAGTTGAGCCATTCGGCTTCCGCTCACTTTAATGTTTCCCTCTGCAAAGATGTCCGCCGTGCGGTAGTTTTTATCAAGAACGGACTGAACGGCGCGTTCTATCGCCGAATATTCTTCGGAAAGGTTAAAACTGTCGCGCAGCATCATCGCCGCCGCCAGAATTGTAGCAATCGGGTTGGCTATATCCTTGCCCGCAATGTCGGGCGCGGAACCGTGAATAGGCTCGTACAGTCCCCTCTTGCCGTCGCCGAGCGAGGACGAAGCAAGCATGCCTATGGAGCCCGTCACCTGCGCCGCCTCGTCGGAGAGTATATCGCCGAACATATTAGAGGTAACCACTACGTCGAACTGTGCGGGATTTTTTACAATCTGCATTGCGGTGTTGTCCACAAGCATATCTGTAACTTCTATTTCGGGGAAGTATTTGGCCGCATATTCGTGAACGGTCTTTCTCCAAAGGCGGGAAGTTTCCAAAACGTTGGCTTTATCTACGGAAATTATCTTTTTGGAGCGTTTTTGCGCAAGTTCGCACGCAATCCGCGTTATGCGCTCTATTTCGGGTACGGAATATTTTTCGGTATCAAGCGCCCATTCGGCGCCGTTCTCAACGCCGCGCTGTCTGTCGCCGAAGTATATGCCGCCCGTAAGCTCGCGCACTATAATAATTTCAACGCCGTTTGCTATCAATTCGCGCTTTAAAGGCGAAGCGTCGGCAAGGCTGGCCCATAACTTGGCGGGGCGGATGTTGGAATACAGCCCCATAGCCTTTCTTATGCCCAAAAGTCCCTTTTCGGGGCGCTCGTCGCCCGAAAGTTTGTCCCACTTATATCCGCCGACCGCGCCCAGAAGTACGCTGTCGCTTTCAAGACAGCCCTTTACCGTTTCATCGGGCAGCGGCGTGCCTTTTGCGTCGATTGCGCAGCCGCCGATAAGATAGTGCGTAAAATTGAACGTGAGGTTGAATTTTTCTCCTATTTTTTTAAGAACTTTTATGGCTCCCGCGCAAATTTCGGGGCCTATTCCGTCGCCGTCGAGAACGGCTATGTTATATGTCATGTTAACTCCAAGAAAATAATTTGTATTCGCTTGTTTCCCGACAAAGAGAGCTTGCGAAACATAGCGATTTGAGGGCTCCGCCCTCACTCAGTCATTCCGAGCGTAGCGAAGCTTTGCGCACCTTATTATAAAAGACTTAGATATATTGCGCAAAGGAATCCCCTCATTCCTCACCTTGTCATCTTGAGCGTAGTGCGCGTAGCAAACGCAGTCGAAAGATCTCATTATTTTTTCTTTGATTTATTGATGTTAAGAGGGGGGGATCTCTCCGCTCGGTCACTCCCTCGGTCGAGATGACAAGGGGTGCGCAGGCGCAGGGAACCCTGCTTGCGCCGTAAATTAAATTTCGCCCGTTTCACGGCAAAGAGAGCTTGCGCAAGCGTAAGCGATCTGAGGGCGCAAATCACTTTGCCAGATGTTTAAGCAGTCCGCCGTCGCGGATAATTTCCTCTATAAAGGGCGGAAATGGTTCTGCCTTGAAAATTTCTCCCGTGGTTTCGTTCTTAATAACTCCGTCGGAGAGTTCGCAACTGACGATATCGCCTTTTTTAATGGTTTTTACCGCCGCGGGACATTCCAAAATGGGCAAGCCGATATTTATGCAATTGCGGTAAAATATGCGCGCGAACGAATTTGCTATTACAAGTGAAATTCCGCTTGCCTTTATCGCAATGGGCGCGTGCTCGCGCGAGGAACCGCAACCGAAGTTGTCCTCTGCGACTATGATATCGCCCGATTTGACTTCATGTATAAAATTTTTGTCCAGATCTTCAAGACAGTGACTTGCGAGTTCGCTTTCCGACGACGTATTCAGATATCTTGCGGGTATTATTACGTCGGTATCAACGTCGTTGCCGTAGGTGAAGGCCTTTCCTGAAATTTTCATAAATACTCCTTTCGCCCGTTTCGCGGCAAAGATAGCCTGCGAAGCGCGGTGATTTGAGGGCGCCGCCCTCATTGCGTGATTTTTAAGACTCACGAATAAATAATCATAAATCTCATTTTATATCGTCGGGCGTGGCTAATTTGCCGAGAACCGCCGACGCCGCCGCAACATAGGGCGAGGCAAGATATACTTCGCTTGTGGCGTGACCCATTCTGCCTACAAAGTTGCGGTTTGTGGTTGAAACCGCCCTTTCGCCGTCTGCAAGTATGCCCATATATCCGCCCAGGCACGGTCCGCAGGTAGGGGTGGAAACTATCGCGCCCGCTTCTATGAAAATATCTACAAGTCCTTCGTGTACGGCTTGCAAATAAATTTCGTTGGTGGCGGGGATAATTATGGCGCGCACGTTCTTTGCAACCTTTCTGTCCTTCAAAATTTCCGCAGCTATGCGTAAATCGGATATATGCCCGTTCGTGCATGAGCCGATTACAACCTGCTGAATCTCAATATCCCCCCACATATCAGGGGTTTTAGTGTTTTCGGGCAGATGGGGAAAGGCTACCGTGGGTTTCAGTTCGGAAAGATCTATTTCGTAAACCTCGTCGTACTCCGCGTCGGGGTCGGCTTCGTAAGCTTTTATTTCACGCTTAAATCTGCCGTTTAAGTATTCGCGCGTAATTTCGTCAACGGGGAAAATTCCGTTCTTTGCGCCCGCCTCAATCGCCATGTTACAGATGGAAAACCTGTCGTCGACGGAAAGGTATTTTACGCCCCCGCCCGTGAACTCCATGGATTTATAAAGCGCGCCGTCCACGCCGATAAGCCCTATAATATGTAATATTATGTCCTTGCCGCAGATATATTTCGCGGGTTTTCCCTTTAAAACGAACTTTATCGCGGAAGGAACCTTGAACCAACATTCGCCGCTTATCATGGCGGCGGCAAGGTCGGTAGAGCCGACGCCCGTAGAGAACGCGCCCAAAGCGCCGTATGTGCATGTGTGGCTGTCCGCTCCTATTACAAGGTCGCCCGCGCCGACCATGCCCCGTTCGGGCAAAAGCGCGTGTTCTATGCCCATTTTGCCCACGTCGAAAAAGTTTTCAACGCGGTATTCCGCTGCGAAGTCGCGGCACTGTTTGCACTGCTGCGCGCTTTTAATATCCTTATTGGGGGCAAAATGATCCATAACAAGCGCAATTTTTGCGGGGTCCGCAATTTTTGTTGCTCCTGATTTTTTAAATTCGTTTATGGCAACGGGCCCCGTAATGTCGTTGGCAAGCGCTAAATCAAGTTTTGCATTTATAAGCTGACCTGACTTAACTTCTTTAAGTCCCGCATGCGCGGCAAGTATTTTCTGTGAAGCCGTCATTCCCATGGTTTTGCTCCTTATTGCTTTTTCCAGATTGCTCCGCGGCTTGCCGAGGTAACGCTTCGGCGGTAGCGCGCAAGATATCCCGAAACTTCTTTAACTTTGGGCACGAAATTTTTGCGCCTATTTTCAATTTCTTCTTGGGAAACGCGCAGGTTGATCGAGCAGGCGGGTATATCGATATCAATGATATCCCCGTCCCGTACAAGCCCTATAAGTCCGCCCGCCGCCGCTTCGGGGCAGACGTGTCCTATCGCCGCGCCGCGCGTCGCGCCGGAAAATCTTCCGTCCGTAATAAGCGCAACGTCTGCGCCCAGTCCCGCTCCGACAATGGCGGATGTTGGGGTAAGCATTTCACGCATTCCGGGTCCGCCGACGGGGCCCTCATAGCGTATTACAACGACGTCGCCCTTTTCTATCTTTCCCGAAGATATGGCGACCATAGCCTCTTCCTCGCTGTCAAAGCACTTTGCCCTGCCCGAATGGCGGTACATTCTTTCGTCGACTGCCGATTTCTTGACCACGCAGCCCTCAGCGGCAAGGTTGCCCTTTAAAACAGTCAGCCCGCCCTGTTTGGAGTAGGGATTGTCAAAGGGACGTATAATTTCGGGGTCGTAGTTCACCGCGTTAGCGATAACATCCTTCACGGGTTTGCCGCTCACTGTCAGCGCGTCGCCGTCCAAAAGCCCGTTGTCGTAAAGTTCTTTCATGACTGCGGAAATCCCGCCCGCCTCGTTCAGTTCTTCTATATAGTGTTCGCCGGCGGGGGCAAGACGGCAAAGATTGGGCGTTTTTTCGGAAATTTCGTTCATTATATCTATGTTGACGCCCTCAACGCCCGCCTCGTTGGCAACCGCCAAAAGGTGAAGTACGGTATTTGTGGAAGCGCCTATCGCCATATCCACCGTTTCCGCGTTTTTGAACGCCGCCGCAGTCAGTATGTCCGAGGGGCGTATGTTGTTTTTAAGCAGGTTCATCGCCGCTTCGCCCGTTTCTTTGGCGAGCGCAAGCCGCCTCGAATAGACCATGGGCACCGTGCCGTTGCCGGGGAGAGCCATACCCAGCGCCTCGGTAAGGCAGTTCAGGCTGTTCGCCGTGAACATTCCCGAACACGATCCGCAGGTGGGGCAGGCGTTACATTCAAAGTCGTCCAGCGTTTTTCTGTCTATTATGCCCGCATTGTATGCGCCGACTTCCTCGAACATGGTGGAAAGAGAGGTCTTTTTGCCGTGAACTCTGCCCGCAAGCATGGGCCCGCCCGAAACGAATACAGAGGGTATATTCACCCTTGCCGCCGCCATAAGCATGCCGGGGATAATTTTGTCGCAATTGCCGATGAATATTGCCGCCTGAAAGCCGTGTGCGCGCAGAAGAATTTCCGCGCTGTCGGCTATTATTTCGCGCGAGGGGAGGGAATACCTCATGCCCGCATGCCCCATTGCCAAACCGTCGCAAACGCCTATTGAAGGCAGTATAACGGGTTTTCCTCCCGCGGCGATAACTCCCTCGGCCGCGGCTTTTGCAACGTCGTCAAGGCGCATATGTCCGGGGATAATTTCGCTCTGCGCGCAGATAATGCCCACTATGGGCTTTTGCATTTCGCTGTCCGTCCAGCCGAGCGCACGCAGCAGCGAGCGCTGGGAACTCATTTCTGTTCCGTTAGAAAAGATATTCATAAAAGTTTACTCCGTAAACGGTGTTAGTGGTTTATGCGGCGCGTGTGCGCCTTTTTTTGATTGAAATTTGCGCCCGCTCTTATCGCGGGGTTTAAATTATTTTATATGGTCGCCGTAGCAATCCCTGTCTTTAAGCGTGTGTCGGCCGCGCGCAAGCACGGTAACGCCGGTGCGCTGCATTTCAAGTATGCCGTAAGGCTCAATAACCTTTAAAAACGCGTCAAGCTTGTCGGGGTCGCCCGTAATTTCAAGTATCATGGTGTCGGGCGAAAGGTCTACGACTTTGGCTTTATAAATTTCGGTTATCTGAACAATCTCGTTGCGCGTTTCGGGCGCGGCGTTTACCTTTACAAGCATAAGGTCGCGGTATACGCAGTCCAGCTCGTCGGCGCAGCCTATCTTAATAACGTCCTCCAATTTGTCCATTTGTTTTATCATCTGGTACAAAAGGTATTCGTCGCCCTTTAAAATTATGGTCATCCGCGAATATTCGGGGTCTTCCGTCGCGCAAACGCTGAGGCTTTCAATGTTATATCCCCTGCGGGTGAACAGTCCCGAAACCCTTGTCAAAACGCCGCTTTTATTGGCGACTAACGCGCCGATGGTGTATTTTTTTATTTCGGACATATCAGTTTTCCTCCATTTTCTCTATCTGCGTTTCGTACGTCGCTCCCGGTTTAATCATGGGTAAAACGTTTTCGTCGGGCGATATCTTGCAGTCTACAAGTACGGGGCAGGCGTTTTCTGCCGCATAGGCAAAGGCTTCCTTCAACACGCTCTCTATTTCATCGTCGTCGTCAATCGTAAGTCCCTTTGCGCCCAGACTTTCGGCAAGCGCAACATAGTCGCACTTGCGCGACAGGGTTGTCTGCGAAAAGCGGCGGGAATAGAATATCTTCTGCCACTGTCTTACCATGCCCAAAACGCCGTTGTCCATCAAAAGAACCACAACCGGCACGCCGTTGTTTGCCGCCGTCATAAGCTCGTTCATGTTCATGCCGAAGCAGCCGTCGCCCGTGATAAGTACGGAAAGTTTGCCCGTGCCGAACGCCGCGCCTATCGCCGCGCCCATGCCGTAGCCCATCGTGCCAAGCCCGCCGGAAGAGCAGAACCTCCTCGGTTTGTCTATTTTATAAAATTGCGCCGCCCACATCTGGTGCTGGCCAACGTCCGTAATCAGCGTGCTGTCCTCGGGCGCAAGACGTGAAGCCGCCTGTATTATCTTGCAGGCGCGGATGGATACGTCCGTCTTTGCCTTGTTTTCCTGTTTGAACGCCTCAATCTTAACCCGCCAATCCGCCCGTTCGCGGGCGTTCACCATGGGCAAAAGCGTTTTCAGCGTTTCTGATATATCTGCCATCACATGCAGAGACGTTCTTACGTTCTTATCTATTTCGGCGTTGTCGATATCAACGTGTATTACGGTCTTGCCGGAAGCGAATTTATCGCGGTTGAGCGCAACTCTGTCGGAAAAGCGCGAACCGAGAACGATAAGCGTGTCGCACTCGATAAGCGCCTTTGCGGAAGCCACCGTGCCGTGCATGCCTATCATGCCGAGGCATAGGGGATCGCTTTCCGGTATGCAACCCTTGCCCATAAGGGTATAACTTACGGGGCTGTCTATCTTCTTTGCAAAATCGTGCAAAAGCTGTGCCGCGTTGGAGGATATAACTCCGCCGCCCGCCATTATAAGGGGCTTTTTGGAGGAATTTATCGCTTCCGCAACTTCTGCAAGGCTGTCTTCTCTCACGGGCGAAGGAAGGGGAGCGGAAGGCGTTTCGGGTTCATATTCGCACTCCGCTACCTGAACGTTTTTAAGAATATCTATAAGCACGGGGCCCTTTCTGCCGCTTTCGGCTATGCGGAACGCCCTGCGTACGGTTGCGGCAAGGTCTTTTACGTCCTTTACCATAAAATTGTGTTTGGTAATGGGTATGGTGATGCCGCAGATATCTATTTCCTGAAAGGAATCCCTGCCCAGCATGTTTATTCCCACGTTGCCCGTAATGGCGACAAGGGGAACGGAATCCATATAAGCCGTTGCAATGCCCGTTACAAGGTTTGTCGCTCCGGGGCCGGACGTTGCGAAGCAGACGCCCACTTTGCCCGTAGAGCGCGCGTATCCGTCGGCGGCATGCGCCGCGCCCTGCTCGTGCGCGGTCAGTATATGGTTTATCTTTCCGTTGCGGTAAAGCGCGTCGTAAATATCTAAAACAGTTCCGCCGGGGTATCCGAAAACGGTATCCACGCCCTGTTCCAAAAGGCATTTAATAAGTATATCGGCGCCTTTAAGTTTCATTTCCGCCTCCTCATGGTGCGGTATATTCATACCGCCGCGTTTGTATTTCTATTCATTTTAAGATAAAAAACCCCCGTTGTCAACAAAAATTTATTATTTTATGCGTTATAATATATGGCAAATATATAAATTCGTTTCATTGGTGAGTAAATAAGCCCGTTTTACCGTTTAAATAGTGATAACATTCGGCGCGCATCGTTCGGATAAAAATCTTTTAAACGGTTGACAAGCCGTGCGGCGTGTGTTATTATTAATACAGTTAATACAAATAAGGAAGTAAGTTATGCTTGAAATAAGACATGTAACAAAGATTTATACGGTGAAGGGCGGCGCACAAACACGCGCTTTGGACGACGTTTCCATAACTTTTGAAGATAAGGGAATGGTCTTTCTGCTCGGCAAGTCGGGTTCGGGCAAATCCACCCTTTTAAACGTGAGCGGCGGTCTGGACGAACCTACAAGCGGCGAAGTAATCGTGATGGGCAAGAGCTCCAAAGATTTTTCGGGTTCGGACTTCGACAGCTACCGCAACACGTTCGTGGGATTCATCTTTCAGGAGTACAACATCCTCGACGAATTTAACGTAGAGGACAACATTGCCCTTGCGCTGGAATTGCAGGGCAAGAGCAAGGATAGGGAAAAGATAAATTCCATATTGCGCGAGGTGGAGTTGGAAGAGTACGCAAAGCGCAAGCCGAACACCCTTTCGGGCGGGCAAAAGCAGAGGATAGCCATCGCCCGCGCGCTTGTAAAGGACCCGCAGATAATCATGGCGGACGAGCCGACGGGCGCGCTGGATTCCGCCACGGGCAGGCAGGTGTTCGAAACGTTGAAAAAGCTTTCCAAAACCCGCCTCGTCATAGTCGTTTCGCACGACAGGGAATTTGCGGAAACTTACGGCGACAGGATAGTAGAGCTGAAAGACGGGAAGATTATTTCCGACGTAACCAAAACGCGTGTCGCGCCCGCCGTGATAGATGAAAACATAACGCTCGTCGGCGGCAACACGCTCAGCATCAAAAAGGGAGCCGATATCGGCAGCAGCCTTAAAGCCATAGGCAATTTTCTTGCGGACGCGGACGGCGATATAGTCGTTACCAAGGGGCAGAATGAAATCGCCGCCTTCAAAAAAGCCAACCGCATGACCGAAAGCGGCAATACCGAAACGTTCGGCAGAACCGAAACGGAGAAGATAAAAACCAGAGAATATTCCCCGTCCGAATCGAAATTTATCCGTTCCCGTCTGCCCGCGCGAAAAGCGGTCAGGATAGGAGCTTCGGGACTGAAATTAAAACCCGTGCGGCTTGTATTTACGATATTGCTGTCGTGCATTGCCTTTACGTTCTTCGGACTTATGTCTACGATGATGCTGTACGACGGCGACGCGGTGCTTGCAAAGTCGTTTGAACAAAGCTCTTATACGCAGCTCGATCTTAACAAGTATTATAACATCGTCGTGCAATCGAACTACGACGACAATTATTATACTTACAATAAGGGTTACAGCACGTATTTCACGCCCGACGAAGTAAAGAAGTTTGACGAAAAATACGGCGCGTTGGGTTATTACGGATTGAATTATACCGATATAGGTAACGTCGGTGAGAATAAATCGGGGAATTATTACACGCCTGACTTATATTACGCGGCTTACGCGCCGGAGGGCAACTCTTTCCGCAATTTGATCGCGGGCAGTTATCCTCAGGCTTCGGACGAAATTTGCGTCAGCAAATATATATTCGAAGCGGTAAAAGAATCGGGACTTTACAAAACGGAATACAACCAAGGCAAGTATGAAGTCGGCAGTGAAAAGGTTCCCGTCGCAGAATACGGCGATTTGATAGGCAACTATATATATTTAAGCGAGGACTGTTGTTTTAAAGTGACGGGAATATTCGACGGCGGGGAAATAGACGGCAAGTACGACGTTCTTAAAGAAAGCAGTTCGTACAATCTCAAATATGAATTGAGGCAGGTGCTGTTAAGTTCCGTGCACCTTTGCGCTCTCGTTTCGGAAAGCTTTTACGAATATTATTTGCCGACGGGGCTTATTTCCGCGCCGAAAGCCTACGAAAAATATTTCGACTCGACCGATACGATGATACTGAGAGGTTACGCTAACGGCTATTCATACGACGATGCGGAAAATATATGGAAAGAAACGCCCTCTTACGAAATCGTATATCCTACTGACGCATCTTCGGTAAAGGGCTACGACAGCGTCGAAGGGCTTATAACGATACCGTTCGGAGACGAAATTACTTCTCTTGCCGATGATGAAGTAATGGTAAATTTCGGAGATTTGGTCTATTATCGGGAATATATCGCAAACATTCTCATGGAGAGCGCGTTAAGGGAAGACCCCTCGGCGGGGGAGGAGCTGTTATCCGCCGTCTATCGGGAAGCGGACGAACTGATAACGGACTATGAAAAGTATAGTTACGGCAGGTATTACGTAAACGACAATTGCGTCTACGTGAGCAACGAAGAACGCGAACAGGCGCTTCAAGACATAAAAGACATTTTGGGTTCGTTCGGTAAAACCGACGTTACGTTGCAGGCGTACGGAAGCGACAAAATAGAATTTAAATTGGCGGGCGTATATCTGATACCTTACACGGCAAACGCAAACAGCACGGGATTTATATTCTCGCAGAATTTTATCGACGAAAACTTAAACGTGTATTATGACGAAGATTATACCGAAACGACCAAGTTCGAACTCACTTCCGACTGCGTATATACGGGCATATTGGTGAATTTCGACGGACGCGGCGATACCGTTCTGAAAATTCTTTCCGAAACGGGACTTGAAAATATCGGCGATAACGACGCGTATTACGAACTTGACAATTCGCTGTACGAAACGGTTAAAACGGTGAATAATACGGTCGATATACTGTGGAAGGTTTTCCTTATCGCGGGGCTGATATTCGCGGTATTTGCGGCGCTGCTCTTGTTCAATTTCATTTCGATGTCGATATCCAACAAGCGCAAGGAAATAGGAATTCTTCGCGCCGTCGGCGCAAGGGGAACGGACGTTTTCAAAATATTCTTCTCGGAAGCGGGCATTATCGCGTGCATATGCGTCGTTCTTGCCATGGCGTTTGCGTATGCCGTGTGCGATATCCTTAACGGAATTATAATGGAGGAAATCGAAATTGCCGTTACGCTGTTCGTGTTCGGACCGCTGTCCGCTTTGGTAATGGTAGGCATAGCCGCGCTCGTGGCGGTCATAGCGACTTTCCTGCCCGTCTATTTCGCGGCGCGCAAAAAGCCCGTGGAATCCATAAGGGCGTTGTAATGCGGTTTTTTTGAGCAAGCCGCGCGCCGTACGGCGCGCGGCTCTTTAAAAAAGATATACCGCAGAATATTGTTTGAAGTATTTATTATCTTGACTTTTAATTTCCGCCGTGATAGAATTTAAACGTTATATTATAACCGTAAAGTGTCATACGGGGCTTTTTTATCGTTTTTTACGGCAAAAAGCGCTTGATCTTGTTACAGGTGATTGGTTTTGGATAATTTAGTTACATCGGAAGAAAGCGTTTCCCCTGACGCCGTTTGTGCGGACGCGGCGGAACTTTACTCGTTAAACTGCGAAAGAAGAAAGCGCAATAAATTCGGTTATTTTTGTTACAGATTTATAAAGCGGGCGTTCGATATAATTGCGTCGGGGCTTTTTTTGATAATATTTTCATGGCTGTATCTCATACTTGCGATAGCCGTCAAATGCTGCGACCGCGGACCCGTAATATACCGTCATGAGAGAGTGGGAAAGAACGGTTCAAAACTGCTTCTTCCCAAATTCCGCAGCATGAAAGTCGGGTCGGACAAGCTTGAAGATTTTTTAACTCCCGAACAGTATGACGAATATAAGACGGAATTCAAGCTGGATAAAGATCCGCGCATAACAAAGGTGGGGAATTTTCTGCGCAAAACAAGTCTTGACGAGCTGCCTAATATCTGGAAGATTTTTACGGGCAAAATTTCAGTAGTGGGGCCCCGCCCTCTGATGCGTGAAGAGATTGAAACCAAGTTCGGCAAGGCGGGCGATAAATTGCTTTCGGTAAAGCCCGGCATGATAGGCTGGTGGGCGGCGAACGGCAGAAATCTTTGCACTTATGAAAGCGGCGAACGCCAAAAGCTGGAACTGTATTACGTTGACCACTGTTCGCTTTGGATGGATTTAAAGATTATTTTCAAGACTTTTATATGCGTTATTAAGCGCACAGGCGCGAAGTAAGGGTAAGTTCCGTGCTGTTTGCGGTAAATTTTATTGTCCGTAACATTTTTAAGATACCGTTAAAGCCCGATATTCCCGCAAATCAATTATAACAAAGGCTGATATTAATTATGATTATCACGCAAACGCCCTTCCGCATGAGCTTTTTCGGCGGCGGAACGGATATGCCAGAATTTTTTAACGAACACGGCGGCGCGGTTCTGTCAACGACGTTCGATAAGTATTGCCTTGTCAATGTCAGGCATTTGCCGCGCTTCTTCGATTATACGAGCGAGTTCGTCTATTCCAAAATAGAGCGCGTTACCGCTATCGAAGATATAGAACACCCCCTCATCCGCAACGCAATGAAGATGCTGGATATGCACGAACTTCGTTTAAGTTACGAAGCAGACCTCCCCGCAAGGACGGGGCTGGGCACAAGCAGTTCCTTTGCGGTGGGTATTTTGAACGCTTTTTACGCATTGAAGGGCAAATATGCCGACAAAAAGAAGCTGGCCGACGACGCGATTTATCTGGAACGCACGCTTTGCAACGAAAGCGGCGGCTGGCAGGACCAGATTGCGGCCGCGTACGGCGGATTCAACAGAATAAACTTTTCCGCGGACGGGTACGACGTTCAGAAGATTATCATTTCCCCCGAAAGAAAGCGCGCTTTGAACGATAATTTACTGTTGTTTTTTACGGGATTTACCCGCCTTTCGTCGGAAATTCAAAGCAATACAAAGTCTACCCTCCGCGATAAGACCTCCGAACTCAAAGAGATGCTTTCGCTTGTTGACGAGGCGCAGAAGGTTCTTACCGAAAAGGGCGCGGATTTGGACGATTTCGGCAGGCTTTTAGATACGACGTGGCGGCTGAAACGCTCTACGGGCGGAAAAATCTCCACAAGCAATATAGATTTGCTCTATGAAAGGGGCTTGAAGGCGGGCGCGCTGGGCGGCAAGCTTTTGGGCGCGGGAGGAGGAGGTTTTCTTCTATTCTACGTCACCCCCGAACGCCGCGCCGACGTGATTGCGGCTATGGAAGGGCTTTTGCACGTTCCTTTCGGGTTCGAAAACGACGGCACGCGCATTGTTCACTATACGCCCGAATTTTATAACACGGAGAATAGCAGGGAGAAGTGAAAACCGTAATTATGGCGGGCGGCAGGGGCACGCGGATAGCCTCGGTAAATTCCGAAGTCCCCAAACCCATGATACCTTTGGCGGGGAAACCCGTTATCGGGCACCAGATAGAGGCGCTCAAAGCCCAGAATATTACGGATATAACCCTTGTTACAGGCTATCTGGGCGACAAAATCGAGGATTATTTCGGCGGGGGTGAAGCTTTCGGCGTAAATATTTCCTACATAAGGGAGGAAAGCCCGTTGGGAACGGCGGGCTCTCTGTATTACCTGCGCGATGCGGGGGAGGACGTCCTTCTTATAAACGGCGATATAATTTTCGATATAGATATTTCGCGGTTTTACGCCGCGCACCTCGCCCATAGGCAAAACGGCGGACTTGCCACTATTTTCACCCATCCCAATTCCCACCCGTACGACAGCGGTATAATCTCCGCGGACGGCTGCGGCAGGGTTACGGAGTGGCTGCATAAAGAGGATGAGCGGCTTTGGTATAAAAACAGGGTAAACGCGGGCGTACATCTGCTTTCGTCGGAACTTCTAAGCCGTTTTGAAAGCCTTAAAAAACTTGATTTGGACAGGGATATATTGAAACCTCTCGTCAAAGAAGGCGCGCTGTATATCTACGATTCTCCCGAATACGTAAAAGATATGGGCACGCCCGACAGATACGCGTCCGTGGAAGAAGATATTTTAACGGGAAAGGTCGGCGCTAAAAATCTTAAAAACAAACAGCGCGCAATCTTTCTCGACAGGGACGGAACGATAAACAAACTTGTCGGTTTTATGACGTCGCTAGACGCTTTCGAACTTGAAGAGGGAGCGGCGCAGGCGGTGAAACTTATAAATGAGAGCGGTTATCTTGCGATAGTCGCCACAAACCAGCCCGTCATAGCGCGCGGCGAGATGAGCCTTGAAGAGTTGGAGACCGTCCACAATAAAATGGAAACGTTGCTCGGCGAACAGGGCGCTTATCTTGACGCGATTTATTTCTGTCCCCATCATCCCGACGGCGGCTTCAAGGGCGAACGCCCCGAATATAAGATTGTTTGCGAGTGCCGCAAGCCCAAAGCGGGCATGTTGAAGAGCGCGGCGGAAAGGTTCAATATAGACCTTTCGGAAAGCTGGATGATAGGCGACGGCGAACGCGATCTTCTCTGCGGTAAAAACGCGGGTTGCAGGACGGCGTTCATCGGCAAGGACGGCAGGGCGGATATCTGCGGTAAAAATCTGTTGGAGTGCGTGCGCGCAATTTTTAAGGGTACTGTCAATGAATAAATATATTGAACTTCTTATATCGCGCTATCCCGTGCTTGCGGAGTGCGCGGAGGATATTGAAAAGAGCTTCGATCTTTTGAAAGATTGCTATTCGGGCGGGAATAAATTGCTTATAGCGGGCAACGGCGGAAGCTGCGCCGACAGCGCGCATATCGTGGGCGAGCTTATGAAGGGGTTTAAACTCCCCCGCGCCTGCCCGAAAGATTTTGCGCGTAGGCTTGAAGAGGTCGGCGGCGGGCAGGGGGCGTATATCGCCCAAAGATTGCAGGGCGCTTTGCCGGCCATAAATTTGTGCGAACATTCCGCGCTTAACACCGCCTATATGAACGATATGGAGGGCGGCGGGCTTCTTACTTTTGCGCAACAGGTGTACGGTTACGGCAAAAAGGGCGATATATTCTGGGGTATAACCACTTCGGGTAACTCAAAGAACGTAATAAACGCCGCCATTGTGGCAAAGGCGGCGGGGCTTAAAGTAATCGCGCTTACAGGCGCGGGCGGCGGAAAAATTTCCGCAATTGCCGACGTAACGATAGCCGTTCCCGTAAAGGAAACGTACATGGTTCAGGAATTGCACCTGCCCGTATATCACTGTCTGTGCCTTATGTTGGAGGATTATTTCTTTAACCGATGAAAATTCTGCAAATACCCAATTATATATACCCGCATATCGGCGGCATAGAGCAGACCGCTCGGGATATCTTAAACGCGCTTGCCTCGCGGGAAGATATAGAGCAGCGCGTAATTTGCTTTAACGACGGTTCGCGCAAAAACGTCTTTGACGAGGTAGACGGCGTCAAGGTCACCCGTTGCGGCACGGTCGCAAAGCTTTTTTCGCAGTCTGTTTCGCTTTCTTACGGCAGACTTCTGAAAAGAACCGTAAAGGAGTTTAAGCCCGACCTAATAATTTTCCACTATCCCAATCCTTTCGTCGCGCACTATCTTTTGAAGGCTATAAAAAAGAGCGGTTGCAAACTTATCGTATGGTGGCACCTCGATATAACCAAGCAAAAAATTTTGGGCAAGCTGTTTGACGGACAGTCGAAAAGGCTTTTGAACAGGGCGGACAGGGTGATAGCGACTTCTCCCAACTATGTTAAAGGCAGTAAGTTTTTGGGCGAAGTTATCGATAAATGCACGGTTATTCCAAGCTGTATCAATGAAAAACGCTTTGTCATGACGGACGAAGATTTTCGCAGACGCGACGGTTTGCGCGCCGAAAACAGCGGAAAGACCATTCTCTTTGCCATGGGCAGGCACGTCGGGCACAAGGGATTCGACTATATCGTGCGCGCGTCCAAAGAACTCGGCGAAGATTTTAAGATTTTCATCGCGGGCGAGGGCGATAAGACGAAAGAACTCAAAAAACTTGCCGCAGGCGACGGCAAAATCGTCTTTTTGGGTAAGATTTCGGACGCGGACATGAGGTTGTATATGTCGGCATGCGATATCTTTCTTTTCGCCTCTCTCACCAAGCACGAGGCTTTCGGGCTTGCCCTTGCCGAGGCAATGTACTTCGGCAAACCCGCCGTAACTTTCACGATAGAGGGAAGCGGCGTAAATTACGTAAGTCTTAACGGCGTTACGGGCATAGAGGTTGAAAACGGAAACCAAGCCGCCTTTACGCGGGCTATAAAAACGCTTGCCGCGGACGAAGTCCTTCGGGAAAAATACGGTTCGGCGGCAAAAGCGCGCGTCGAAGAAAATTTTCTTTTCGGTACTTTCGCCGAAAACGTATCGGCTCTTATCGGTGAAATGCAATGAATATCGCGGTAGATTGCCGCTATGTGGGCAGGTCGGGCATAGGCAGGGTGTGCGAGGGAATTTTGGACAACCTCGATTATTCGGCAAATGACTATTACCTCATCGGCGGCACGGAAAAACTTAAAAAATACCCTGCCGCCAAAATAATAGACGACGCCTCCGACCCGTATTCTTTAAAGGGATTGCTGTCCTTTGACAAGTCGCTGAATAAGGAGTGTTCCGCGCTGATAATCCCCAATTTTCTTGTGCCGTTCGGCGTAAAAATCCCCGTTTATTCGGTCATGCACGACCTGATTTTTCTCGATGAAAAGTATGCGGTGCGGGGGTTCGCGGACTCGTTTATAAAACGTTTTCTTCTGAAGCGCGGCATGAAAAAATCGCGTAAGGTCGCCTGCGTTTCGGGTTTTACGCTTTCAAGATGCCAAGTGCATTTTTCAAAATATGCGCATAAGTGTTACGTGAACTACCCCGGACTTTCCCGAAACGTAAAGGAATATGCCGCGGCGAATGCGGCGGCGCAAAAGGGCGAATACGTCGTATTCGTCGGCAACGTCAAAGAAAATAAGGGGTTGGACGTGCTGCTTGCCGCCTTTGAAAAGACGGAGGGGCTTACGCTTAAAATTATAGGCGAACGCGGAAATTTTCTCACGGGCGCGGACATAGACGAAAAGAAGTACGCAAACGTTGTGTTTACGGGCAGGATTTCCGACGAAGAGCTGTTTGCGGAAATATCCGCGGCGAAGTACCTTATGCAGCCCTCGCGGTACGAAGGCTTCGGCAGTCCACCGTTAGAGGCTCTGTGGCTGGGCACGCAGCCGATTGTTTCTGATATAGAAGTGTTCCGCGAGGTCTACGGGGAACTTCCCGTAAAATTTTTCGGCGGCGTTGAAGATTTGGCGCAAAAAATCACGTCGCCGCCCGATAAGTTTGATTGCCGCGCAAAAATCGACGAAAAATATTCATATAAAAATTTTACCGATAAACTTTTGGAGAATGTACGATGAAAGAGTTGTTGTTTAACGGAAAATTCCTCGCGCAAAAGCTGACGGGGGTGCAGAGATATAGCTTGCGGCATACGGCACAGAATATTGTCGATACGGTCTTCGGGGAGTGACGGATGGACGTTTCCGTAATTATGATAAATTACAACACGTATGAGTTAACGAAAAATGCGCTGAACAGCCTTTTCACTTATACGGTTGACTTGGAATACGAAATTATTTTGGTGGATAACCAAAGCCCGGACGGATCGGGGGACAGACTTGCCGATGAGTTCGGCAACAGAATCAAATATATCCAATCGGGGGGCAATTTAGGTACTTCGAAGGCGTTTAATTTGGGATTTAAAAATTCATGCGGAAAATATATACTTTGGCTTAACACTGATATTATTATAAAGGATAACTTTATATTTAAACTTTTTAAATATATGGAATCACACCCTGAATGCGGAGTGTGCGGGGGAAACCTGCTAGGGTTTAATGGCAAACCTACTCATTCTTTCAGAAAAAAATATAATTTTAAGGATATTTGCAAAGACGCTTCATTTCTTAATATATGTTATAGAAAATTTCTTAAAAAAATAACGAAACGTGCATTGTCTTATGAATATAATTATACATCTTTGCCGCAAAGTGTCAGTTATATAACAGGAGCCGATTTAATGATTCGGCGTTCGGTTTTTAACGAAATAGGACTGTTTGACGAAAGCTTTTTCATGTATTGCGAAGAGGCGGAATATCAATATAGGGTACGCAAATACACTGATTACAGTATTATTTCTATACCGAATGCCATAATGTGGCATCTTGAGGGCGCAAGCGGAGAGAAAGGATTCAGTAAAAATAAATATCGTATACAGTTATCTAGTATTGTTAAGTACATTGAAAAATGTTACGGAAAGAGTTATTGTACAAAATATTTAAAGGTTAAAAAAAGAGGCTATATTATTCCGTATGTTTTATCTGTATTTACATTCAAAAAAAACAAAATTGACGAGTTGAAATTTAAAATCAATACAATTGAGGAGTTTATGTTGAGCTATTGCGCTTAATATTTTCAATGAGAAAGATTATTACATCAAAAAAATTTGCGTCAAATGTTATTTTGTCTATTTGCACCCAAATAATTTCTCTTGCCGTAAGTTTCATTCTTAATCTTATAGTTCCCAAATTTATCGCCGAGGATCAATACGCATATTGGCAGATATATGTGTTATATGTTGGCTACGTCGGCGTGCTACATTTTGGGCTCTTGGACGGAATAGTATTGCGGTATTCGCAATATGATTACGATGAGCTTGATAAACCAAGGATACGTTCACAGTTTAGATTATTGCTTACATTAACGGCATTTATTACTTTAATTTCTACAGTTATTTCTTTATTTGCCTGCAAGAACGAAGTAGCAAAGATAATATGTATCCTCGTGGCATTTGCCGTGGTTACGAAAAACCTTGTAACTTACAGTTCGTATACGTTTCAAATAACCAACCGAATCAACAAATACGCATTTTTGATCATTGCACAGAAACTTGTTTACGGGGTCATAGTCGTAGGGCTATTGATATTCCGCGTCAATGATTTCTATTGGTACTGCGTAGCCGATATTCTGGGCGACGTCGCGGCGGTCGTTCTTTCCTTCTTCATGAACCGCGGAATGTATTTCGGGAAGTCCATAAGATTGAAAGAAGGGTTGAAAGAAGCGGGAATCAACATTTCATCGGGCATTGTGCTGATGCTTGCCAACTGGTCGGCGGCGCTTATCGTCGGCGGGGCTAAAATGATAGTGCAATGGAGGTGGGGGGCGCTGAGGTTCGGAAAAGTTTCCTTCGCTTTCTCGCTTGCAAGCGCGTTTTTGTCGTTCGTTACGGCGGTAAGCGTGGTGTTGTTCCCGTCGTTGAAACGTTTGGACATGGATCGTCTGCCCGAACTTTATAAAAGCATGCGCAATATTCTGTCGCCCGTGCTTTTGGCGGCTATGCTGCTGTATTTCCCCGGCTGCTGGATTCTTGAAAAATGGCTGCCGAATTATAAGGAAAGTTTGCCTTATTTCGGCATACTGCTGCCCATGATAGTGTATTCGTCAAAGGTCACCCTGCTTACCAATACATATCTTAAAACCTACCGCAAAGAGCGCGCCATGCTCGTCATAAATATGTTCTGCGTTGCAGTGGGTATAATAGCCTTTGTAATAATTGCGTACATAGCGGGTTCGCTTGAAAGTCTGCTCATCGGTATAGTTGCTGTGATCATGCTTAATTCCATTCTGTCGGAAATAATCGTTCTAAGAACTATCCGAGTGCGGATTGTGTTCGATTTCTTCATGGAAATTGCGATGTCCGTGGGCTTCATGCTCATAACGCAGTATATGTCGCGCTGGTGGGGCTGTCTTACCTATGCCGCCATGCTTGCGGTTTACTGTATCATAAATTATAAAAAGATCGCCGCGCTCATATTAAAACTTTTGCGCAAAGACAAAAAGGCCGCCGCGATTGAACCCGCGCAAGGCGGGGAAGGGACGGAATAATAAAAACCGTTGAAAATTAAACCGTTAAAATAGTAAAAGCCCCGCCGCGGACGAAAAACAACGTCCGCGGCGGGGCTTTCTGTAAACAATATCAATTTTTAAACAGGTTTTTTATCATTGTATTGACGTAAAGAATGGGCACTATGGCAATTTTATCGGCGTATTTTGCTACCGATTTCATGTTTTTAGCGGGCAAAAGAACCTTTTTAAAGCCCATTTTAACACATTCTGCAACGCGCTTTTCGCAGTAGGAAACGGCGCGCACCTCGCCCGTAAGCCCCACTTCTCCGAAAACGGCTGTGTATTTGTCAACGGGTTTGCCGTAATAGGAAGAAGCGAGCGCCGCGCACACCGCCAAATCGCAGGAGGGCTCCGAAAGTTTTATGCCGCCCATCGCGTTCACATACACGTCGTACCCGCCGAGCGAAAGCCCGCACCTGTTTTCAAGCACTGCAATCAACAGTACAAGTTTGTTGTAGTCCACGCCGAGGGGCATTCTGCGCGGCAGTCCGAAAGAGGTCTTTGAAACGAGCGTCTGAATTTCAACGTTCATGCATCTCGCGCCCGTCTGCGCGGGGGTAACGGCGGCTCCCGCCTCCTCGCCGCGGCTTTCGGATAAAAATACGCCCGAATAATCGGTTACGGCTATAATTCCTTCGCCCGTCATTTCGAAAACGCCCACTTCGGCAATGTTTCCGAACCTGTTCTTAACCGAGCGCAATATTCTGAAATTTTCCTGATTTTCGCCCTCGAAATAGAGGACGGTGTCCATGATGTGTTCGAGAACCTTGGGCCCCGCAAGCGCGCCCTCCTTGGTTACGTGCCCCACTATAAAGAAAGTGATGTTTCTGCTCTTCGCCAACCTCATGAGTTTGGTTGCACATTCGCGCACTTGCCCGACCGAACCCGCGGAGGAGGTTAAATCGTCCGTATAAACAGCCTGAATGGAGTCGATTATGCAGAATTCCACGCCGTCCAATTCGTTTTCTATCCCGTCTATGCAGGTTTCGTTCAAAATAAGCAGGTTTCCCGGTTTGAGGTTGAGCCGCTGCGCGCGCATTTTCACCTGCGAACAGCTCTCTTCTGCGGAAAAATAAAGCACTTTTTTCTCCGCCGAAAGGTGCGCGGCAATCTGCGTTAAAAGCGTGGATTTGCCTATGCCGGGGTCGCCGCCCAAAAGCACTAACGAGCCCGCCACTATGCCGCCGCCCAGAACGTTGTCGAACTCCGATATGCCCGAAGAAGTCCTGTTGAATTTTTCGTACGTTATCTCGGAAAGCGGCTTTGCTCTTCCGCCGTATACCGCCTTTTTCGCCGTTTTTTGCGGTTCGGCGGGCTTAGCTATCTCCTCGATCATAGTGTTGAATTTTCCGCAGGAAGGGCACTTTCCCAGCCAGCGCGGGCTTGTCGCCCCGCATTCGGAACATACAAATTCCGTCGTCGTCTTAGCCATATTTAATCCCGTGTTTTTCTTATCAATACCGTGCAGTACGCCGCTATTCCCAAACCCTTGCCTACAAATCCGAGCCCTTCGTGGGTTCCCGCCGCCACCGCAACGTTTTCGGGCGCCACTCCCGCAAGTTCGCCGAGGCGTTTGCGCATATTGTCGATATGCGGCGAAAGGCGGGGACGTTCGGCCTGTACGGTAACCGAAATGTTTACGGGTTCGTATCCTTCGTTCCGTATAAGCCCGCCCGTCTTTTTTAACAGCTCGCCGCTGTCGGCTCCCCTGTATGCGGGATCGGTGTCGGGGAAGTAATGCCCTATATCTTTAAGTCCCGCAGCGGAAAGCATGGCGTCCATTACGGCGTGTATAACTACGTCGCCGTCGCTGTGGGCGATGAGTTTTCCGTCGCACGGTATCTTTACGCCGCCGAGCACGACGTGTCCGCCCGAACCGAAGGGATGCACGTCCATGCCGAAACCTATGCGCAAATTTCCGTCGGCGGGCAGAACCAATTGCGGTATGCTGCGCATGAAGTCGCTTTTATACGTAAGTTTTATGTTTTCGGGGTCGCCGTCTATAAGCCGCGGCTCGCCGATAAATTCGCCGTATACAGCGCTGTCGTCCGTATATGATTTGCCGCCCGCAAGTTCGTATGCGCGGCGTATATCGGCGGTTAAAAACCCCTGCGGCGTTTGCAGACTGTAAAGCCCGTCCCTGTCGGTTCTTTCGTAAACCGAATTTTGTTTCGCCCTCACGACGGTATCCGTGACGGGCAGGGCGCATACGCCGCTCGAATATTTTTTAACGCTTTCGATGCAGGATATTATCAGTTCGTTTGAAACGAAAGGGCGCGCGCCGTCGTGAATAAGCGCTATATCGCCCGTCACCGCTTCAAGCGCCCTTTTGACGCTTTCGGAGCGCGTCTTTCCTCCCGCGACCACCTTGAAACCGAAAGGGCGCGCAAGCGTCTCTATCTCTTTCATGTCGCTTTTCGAAGCCGCGACGACGACTTCGTCTATCTCGGGTATGCCGAATTTTCTCAGGGTATGGAAAAGGACGGGAGCTCCCCCGAGCGGGACGAGGAGTTTATTGCCCGAAAATCCCGCTCTCGTCCCCTTGCCCGCCGCGCAGATGATTGCACTGACTTTAAGGTTCTTCGTCGACGTCATAAGTATGTATATTTTCCTCCGTTTCAATAGCCTGCTTCTGCATTCTTGCCGCCTTTTCGGCCTTGCGCTGTTTCAGGAATTTATCGTTGACTTTGCTGTATTTGATGCTTGTACCTATAACGTCGGAGATGTCCATTACGGTAACGAATGCAAACATGTCCTGTTGGGCGACTATCTCGCGCAGTTTTGCAACCTGAAAGCGGTTTATAACGCAGTATATCACTTGCTTATCCGTCTGCGAGTAGTAACCTTTTGCGTCAATCACGGTCAGCCCTCTGCCGAATTCGTCCGAAAGCGCGTGGCAAACCGCGTCGTATTTTGACGTTATGATAAGCGCTCCTTTTGCCTGGTCCAGCCCGTCCGAGATAAAATCAACGGCCTTGGATGCGGCGAAATATGCCACTATCGAGTACAGGGCGGGGGTAAAGTCGTTCGCGCTTTCTTCTCCCAAACCGCCTGCGT
Organism: uncultured Clostridia bacterium; assembly: GCA_964594955.1. Lineage (GTDB taxonomy): Bacteria > Bacillota > Clostridia > Christensenellales > Borkfalkiaceae > Coproplasma. The sequence continues at coordinate 23,405 of CAZQNK010000015.1, forward strand.
ACGCGAGCACGCCGATGACTATGTATAGGAAAATATTGAATATAAGTACAAAATTGCCTACCGTCAGGTTGAATTTTTTTGCAAACATCACCGCCAGAGATTCCATTCCGTCCATCGTTCCGCCGAACCGTATAGCCATACCGCTGCCGACTCCCGAAAGAACGCCGCCGAATATGGCGCAAATTATCTTTTCCGTTCCGCCTATGGGCGAACCGTTTTCGAAAAATTCGGGAACGAAGATGGGGATGACGTTCTGGAATACGGAAGAACACGCCGAATAGACAACGATTGCAAAAAGCGAATAAATGGTGAATTCTATTCCCTGCCGTTTCATTGCAAAGAGAAAGATGGGCACGTTCAAAATAATCAGGGGCATCCACAGTTGCAGCCAGTCGGGCGTCAGATTGTTAATCAGCATGGAAATACCCGAAATTCCGCTGTCATAGAAGTTTGAAGGCAGCAGCAACAGGGTTACGCCTACGGCGTTTATAACGCCCGCTATAAACAGCATAAAAAAGTTTTTGAACCGCAGATGGGGTCTTGTGATTTTCAATATTAAGCCTCGCTTATGATTTCGTACAGGGAAGCCGCTTCGTCTTTTTTGACCGTTTCCTTGACGTCTGTTATTCTGAATTTAACCGTTCCGCCCGTGAAAGCTATTTCAACAACGTCGCCCTCTTTTATTTGGTGCGCAGGCTTTACGGCTTTGCCGTTTACGCTCACTTTACCCTTATCGCAAGCCTCTTGCGCAAGGGTGCGGCGCTTCAATACTCTTGAAATTTTCAAAAATTTGTCAATTCTCATAAATTAAGGTAAAAATGCTTGACTTCATTGATAGACTATAATATAATTATAGACTGTACTATAATGGAATTTTATCTGCATTTTCGATTTTTTGTTAATTTTTAACAGTAAATAAGCCGACAAAATTCCCGTCGCAAAACAGCGCTTTTCTAATGATTATACTACCGAAAGGTCGTTTTGTAAAGGGGCTTTCGGAAAAATTTTTTAAATCGTCATAAAAATTTTGTTAAATGTGTGCGAAATAAAATTCACAAACGTGTTTCACGGCCGATAATTTTGCAGGGGAACGGCGTTTCACGGAAGTTTCAAATCCCGTCCGAAGCATAAGGGGTTTGGTATTTAAATTAGTATTTTTCGATTTTTTCCGGTGAAAAGATATATACGGATAATCGCCAAAGGACAAGCGGAAAACTTGTCCGCAATGTGAAAATATAGAGGCGGAAACGCCAAAAAGGAGTTCTTTTAATGAATTTACCAATTCACAAGTATGGCAAAACCGAAAGGAGGAAGTTCGGTAAGATCAACGAGGTCATAGATATCCCCGACCTTGTAGAGATTCAGAAGTCGAGTTATAACGCCTTCATGTCGGAGGGCATTACGGAAGTTTTCGAAGACTTCATGCCCATTACCGACTACTCGGACCATTACGAGCTGTATTTCCTCAATCACTGGTTTGACGAAAAGCCTAAGTACGACGAGAAAGAGTGCAGAAACCGCGACGCAACATACGCGCTTTCCATGCACGTTACGGTTCGTCTTGTCAACAAAGTCAAGGACGAGGTCATCGACCAGCCCGTTTTTATGGGCGAGTTCCCCCTCATGACGGATTCCGGCTCTTTCATCATCAACGGCGCGGAGCGCGTTATCGTCTCCCAGCTTGTCCGTTCGCCCGGCGTATACAATGCGTCCAGCCGCGATAAGACGGGTAAGGAAATTTTCGCAACCACCGTTATCCCCAACCGCGGCGCATGGCTTGAACTCGAACAGGACGCACAGGGCGTTCTGTGGGTGCACGTTGACAGAAAGCGCAAAATCTGCGCCACCGTCCTTTTGCGCGCGCTCGGCTTCGGTTCGGACAGGGCGTTGAAAGATCTTTTCGCCGACGATAAGATGATTGAAAACACGATCGCCAAGGATACCACGAAATCGGAATCCGACGGCCTTGTAGAGCTGTACAGAAGGCTCCGCCCCGGCGAAGTGCCCACGGAAGCTTCGGTTAAACAGCACCTCAACAATCTGTTCTTCGACCCCCGCCGTTATGACGTTGTCAAAGTGGGCAGGTATAAGTTCAATAAAAAGCTTAACCTTGCTTACCGTCTTCCCGGTTGCAAGCTTGCGGACGACGTATTCGATCCCGAAACGGGCGAAGTTATGGCGCATGCAGGCGATATCGTTAACGAAGGGCAGGCGATAAAAATACAGGATGCGGGCGTGAACGAAGTGTTCGTTCTCGTTTCCGACCCCGAACAGGGTGAAATAAGGCATAAGATAATTGCCAATAATACCGTCAACTTTAAATCTGTTTCGGCTAAAAACCATAAAGCCTTCGGACTTCTTCCCACCATATATTATCCCAACTACAAATTCGTCCGCGCCCTTGCGGAAGAATGTGCTGCGGATAAGATTGAAGAGGTTGCGGCAAGGCACGTTGACGACATAAACGCAATATATTATACGGTTGAAGCTCCCGAAAGCGAGGATGAAAAGCCCGAAGACAAGAAGAACCGCGAACGCCGCAGGGATACGCGCGTGAAATTCGTGGCGGCGTGCAAAAAGTTTTGCGAACTTCTCGATTCCGACCGCGAAGAATTCGACGAAGACGAAAAGAAAGCTATCAAGCCCGTTGTTGAAAAATTGTGCCATAAGCACATTACGGTGGACGATATAGTCGCTTCCATTTCAACCAATATAGATTTGCAGTACGGCATCGGCACTATCGATAACATCGACCACCTCGGCAACCGCCGCGTGCGTTCGGTGGGCGAGCTGTTGCAAAATCAGCTCCGCATAGGCATTGCAAGGCTTGAAAAGCTGATAAAAGAGCGTATGGCAACCCAGGACGCTATGGAAGTTACCCCTTCGGGACTTGTAAACGTCCGTCCCGTCACCGCGGTAATACGCGAATTCTTCGGTTCTTCCCAGCTTTCGCAGTTCATGGATCAGACAAACCCCGCCGCAGAGCTTACCCATAAACGTAAGCTTTCCGCGCTCGGCCCCGGCGGTCTTAACCGCGACAGGGCTACGTTTGAAGTCCGCGACGTTCACCATTCGCACTACGGCAGACTCTGCCCCATAGAAACTCCCGAAGGTCAGAACATCGGTCTTATTTCTTCGCTCGCCACTTTCTCCAAGGTAAACGAGTACGGATTTATAATGAGCCCTTACAGAAGGGTTCTCAGGGACGAAAACGGCGTGCCTTACGTCACCGATATCGTTGACTATCTCACGGCGGACGAAGAGGACAAGTATATCGTCGCGCAGGCGAACGAGCCCCTCGATGAAAACAATCATTTCGTCAACGCCCATGTAGGCTGCCGCCGCCGCGAACTCATCACCGAGTTTACGCCCGATAAAGTGGATTATATGGACGTTTCGCCCAAGCAGCTCGTTTCTGTTGCCACGGCGCTCATACCTTTCCTTGAAAACGACGATACCAACCGCGCGTTGATGGGCTCTAACATGCAGCGGCAGGCTGTTCCCCTCATGACGACGGAGTCTGCGATCGTGGCGACCGGCATAGAGGCGGCGATAGCCCGCGACAGCGGCGTTATGGTTTACGCGAAAAACGCCGGCGTTGCCGTAGGCGTCGCTTCCGACCTCATAAAAATACAGGAAGACAACGGACTTATCACCGAATATAAATTAAAGAAATTCGAACGCTCCAACCAGGGCACTTGCCTCAACCAGCGCCCCATAATAAATACGGGCGACAGAGTAGAGGCGGGAGAAATTATCGCCGACGGCCCCGCCACAAACAACGGCGAGCTTGCGCTCGGTAAAAACATTCTCATCGGCTACATGGAGTGGGAAGGCTATAACTACGAGGACGCTATCCTCATTTCGGAAAAGATAGTTCAGGACGACGTGTTCACTTCTATCCATATAGAAGAACATGAAACCGAAGCGCGCGATACAAAGCTCGGTGCAGAGGAAATAACGAGGGATATCCCCAACGTTTCCGACGACGCTTTGAAGGATCTCGACGCGGACGGCATTATCAGAATAGGTGCGGAAGTTCACCCCGGCGACATACTTGTCGGTAAAGTAACGCCCAAGGGCGAAACGGAACTTACCCCCGAAGAGAGGCTTCTCCGTGCAATCTTCGGCGAAAAGGCAAGGGAAGTCAGGGATACTTCATTGAAGGTTCCCCACGGCGAGGGCGGTATAGTCGTCGACGTAAAGATATTTACCCGTGAAAATAAGGACGAACTTTCCCCCGGCGTTTCCAAATTGGTGCGCGTATATATCGCACAGAAGCGCAAAGTGCAGGTCGGCGATAAGATGGCGGGACGCCACGGTAACAAGGGCGTCATCTCCCGCGTGCTTCCACAGGCTGATATGCCCTTCCTTGCGGACGGCACGCCTTTGCAGATAGTTTTAAATCCCCTCGGCGTTCCTTCCCGAATGAATATCGGACAGGTGCTTGAAGTTCACCTCGGCTATGTGTGCAAGCTTCTCGGCTGGAAGATTGCGACCCCCGTATTCGACGGCGCGCGCGAGAGCGATATTAAGAACCTCTTCCTTGAAAATAATATCCTCAATCCCGAGGGCAAGGTAGACGGTAAAATACAGGTTTACGACGGCAGAACGGGCGAACCCTTTGAAAACAGGGTTACGGTCGGCGTTCAGTACATGATAAAACTTATCCACCTTGTAGACGACAAGATTCACGCAAGGTCGATAGGTCCTTACAGTCTGGTAACCCAGCAGCCCCTCGGCGGCAAGGCGCAGTTCGGCGGACAGCGTTTCGGTGAAATGGAAGTCTGGGCGCTCGAGGCATACGGCGCGGCGCACATTTTGCAGGAAATCCTTACCGTCAAGTCGGATGATATCGTAGGACGCGTGAAAACTTACGAAAGCATAGTAAAGGGCAACAATATTTCGGAGCCCGGTATACCCGAAGCGTTCAAAGTGCTTTTGAAAGAGTTGCAGTCGCTTGCGCTCGACGTAAAAGTGCTTACGGAATCGGGTGAAGAGCTTGTAATCCGCGAACTCGACGACGAGGACGACGCTATTCCCAGCGCAAGGGCGCGCGAGACGCAGCAGCTTGAGGACGAAAAGCCCGAAGAAGAGCTGGAACTCGTCAGGGATCCCGGCATGGACGAGGACTTCGACGAGCCTATTTCCATCTTCGACGACGACTCCGACGATTACACCTCTCACGAGTTGTTTAACGACGACGATGAAGACGATGACGACGATTTCAATATATTTGACGACGAACCTTTGCGTATAATCGACGATGACGAAGAAGAAAAGGAAAAGGAAAAGGAAAAGAGCGCGGCGGATCTCTTCGGCGACGATGAGGACAAGGAGTAAGGGAGGTACAGTATGTTTGAATTAAACGATTTTAACTCGATAAAGATCAGCGTAGCGTCCCCCGAAAAAATCAGGGAACTTTCCAAGGGTGAAGTCACAAAGCCCGAAACAATAAATTACAGAACGCAAAAACCCGAAAAGGACGGCCTTTTCTGCGAGCGCATCTTCGGCCCGATGAAGGACTGGGAATGTCATTGCGGAAAATATAAAAGAATACGTTATAAAGGCATTATCTGCGAAAAGTGCGGCGTGGAAGTCACCCGCGCAAAGGTAAGAAGAGAGCGCATGGGGCATATCGAACTTGCCGCTCCCGTATCGCACATTTGGTACTTCAGGGGCGTTCCTTCGCGCATAGGTCTTATTCTCGACATGAGTCCCAAGGCTTTGGAACAGGTAATATATTTCGCGTCTTATGTAGTAATCGACCCCGGCACCGTGCCCGTTCTCGAATATAAGCAGGTCATCAACGATAAAGAGTTGCGTGAAATCGAAGAAAAGTACGGCGACAACGAGGTAACGGGGCTTAAAGTCGGCATGGGCGCAGAGGCCATAAGAGAGCTTTTAATGGCCGTCGACATCGAAAAAGAGTGCGAAGAAACCAAGAAAATCATAGAAACGAGCACCGCCAGCCAAAAGCGCGTCAAGGCAGTCAAAAGGATAGAAATTCTCGAAGCGTTCAGAAAGAGCGGAAACCGTCCCGAATGGATGATATTGACCGTTCTTCCCGTGCTTCCCCCCGACCTCAGACCCATGGTACAGCTTGACGGCGGCAGGTTCGCATCCTCTGATCTGAACGATTTATACAGGCGCGTTATCAACAGAAACAACCGTTTGAAGAGAATGATAGAACTCGGCGCGCCCGAAATGATTGTCAAGAACGAAAAACGCATGTTGCAGGAGGCGGTTGACGCCCTCATCGATAACGGCAGGCGCGGCAAAGCCCTTTCGGGTCCCTCCAACAGGGAGCTTAAATCCCTGTCGGGCATGCTCCGCGGCAAGCAGGGCAGGTTCCGTCAGAACCTCCTCGGCAAGCGCGTCGACTATTCCGGCCGTTCGGTTATCGTCGTAGGACCCGAACTCAAACTCTATCAATGCGGACTTCCCAAGGAAATGGCGATTGAACTTTTCAAGCCTTTCGTCATGAAAAAGCTTGTCGAAAGCGGTCAGGCGCACAATATCAAGAGCGCAAAACGCATCGTAGAGCGCGCTAAACCCCTCGTCTGGGACGTTCTGGAAGAGGTAATAAAGGAGCACCCCGTTCTTCTGAACCGTGCGCCCACCCTTCACAGATTGTCAATTCAGGCGTTTGAGCCCGTGCTTATCGAAGGCAGGGCGATAAAGATTCACCCCCTCGTATGTACCGCGTTCAACGCCGAC
>CAZQNK010000016.1:0-28775 GCA_964594955.1 uncultured Clostridia bacterium
GTTCGTCAAACATAATAGCCGTAATCTGCGAGCCTTGCCACTTCGGCAAATCGTCATCTCGTTCAATATGTGCAAAAGTAACCGTGCCCTTGCCGCAAAACGTCCAGCGAGGACGCGGCGAAAGTTTCAAATATGCGCCTGCTACATGGCTGTACATTGTAAGGCTTTCATCTAATAGCCCGCCGTCGGAAAATATCTGTACGTTGTTTTTACGAAAAAACACGGCTTTGAATCCGTTTTTATCTTTGTAACGCAACGGTTCCATAAGTAAGCCGTATGTTTTTCCGCCGCCCGCTGCGCCACCATAAATACAAATATCCGCAGAAGACGCTAAAAACATCTCTTGCGGACCTTGTTGTGGTTTTAATATATTTTTGCTCACGTATCGCCTCTGTCGTTGCTTGGAATATAAATGACGGTTTTAGAACTTTCGGCTACTGATGTTTCTGCGCTTTCTTGTAACAGATCGCTTAAAAATTCCGCTGCACGCACATCCCCGTTTTTTGCTTTTTGTATAATTGCAACCATAACGCCGCTTAACTGTGTCATATCTTTTTCGTCTATGCGGTCTATGTCTTGGAAAATTTCTCTGACAGGATCGGTTTTTGAAAGCGGCAAATTGAGCGCCCATTTAGCCGCTTCCTTAAATGAGCGCTTTTTCCTTCTTACCGCTCCGCTTTGTTTCCCGCCTTTCTTTCCGTTTTCTCTCGCTTCGTTCACGCTTCGGTAGGGTTTAAGGTTGCCGTTGTTCATCGTCGGTAGTTAGCGGCTTTATGAATTTTTCCGGGTTTTCAAGCGCATATCTGCATATATCATCATATATTTTAACGCTGTCCGGAAAAAACATAATTCCCTTCGCCAGTTTTCTGAACTCTGCCGAAACCCGGCATTTTCCAAGGATATACACAAAAACGAGGCAAGCCCTGTCTTGTGCATCCGTAATATTGCCTTTGGGCGTATTTTCAATTTCCCGTTCAATATTTTGCAGTTTCATATAGTTTTAACCTTCCTCTTTATCATTTCGTGTAGTTCAGCCGCGCGTTCTACAGAAGAATACCCTGTATCCTTGTAGAATTGTAATCCGGTATACTTTAACCCTTCGGCGGTATAATCAAACTCATCAGGCAAATCAAGCAATGCTTCTTTTAATCTTTGTGTGTAACTGCAATGTCGCAGTCTATAAGAAACTGACCGGACTATATTGTCTATGTTTTGTTTCGTTACGCCCAATAACTCGGCTGCGCCCGTAAGGCTATTTGTTTGTAAGTAAGCATTAACAACTTTTATCTGTTTAGGCAATAAACACGCCTCGCAGGCTTCCGCAAACAATTCTTTTACATATCCGACGGTTTCCTTGTGTTCTACGTTTTCAAGTTTTTTTAACGCATCTCTATCCTCTAAACAATCACCTATGGTCAAATCGCCGTCGTCCGTAACTGCTTTGTCTATACTATCGGCATAATGGAGCGCATCCGATTTTTTTGAAGTATGAATAAATCTGTTTTTTAATGTCTTAGTTAGGTAAGTAAGAAATTTATAGCCTTTTTCAGGATTAAAATATCTGACTGCATCTAATAAAGCAAAATATCCTTCACTCTTCAAATCTTCTGAATCGATTGGATTTGAACTAGTAGAATTATAGCGCCAATGGTCCGCTTTTAAGGCTATGAATTTTTCGCATTGTTGCCATAATCGTTCAATGTATTCTTTTTGTCCGCTTTGAATCAAGACCGCAAGTTGTTCATTGGTCACGCCTATAATCTCCTTGCGCAAATAAGTGTTTGACAAAACACTTTTAACGCTTTATACTAATCTATAGTATCATAATTATAGTCGTTTCTTTTGGGAGAAGGAGGCGGCTGTTTTTTATTGACTAAAGACATCATAGACGTTTTCCATTTATCTGACAGCATATAAATATTTTTAGTGCGGGTGTTCTTCCCGCTTTCTATGAGTTCAATAAAACCGGATTTTATAAGTAAACTCATATCTTTGTAAAACTGCCTGTCATTGGTATAAATGTGGTATAAGTCTTTCCATTTAGATTTATTCATAGTAAAACATTGTTGTTGTTCTTGTTCCGTTAACTGCCTAAAATCGGGTTTAGGCTTTCTTTTTTCGCCGTAATACTGCGCCTTGCAATACATATAAAGCATTTTAGCGCCTGCGTTTAAAGATTGCCAAGCAGCGGACATAAGCATAGACATATAAATATTTGCGCTTGTATCGAATTGAGGACTGCTACTTTCAAATTGTTTCGGTACATATTTTTTAGGTCTTCTCGACATGACCGCCGCCTCCGCGATGCTGATATCCAACATCTGTCTGCCCCGTTTCTGATAGATAATCAAGATATTCTTTCATATGGCTTTCTATATAAGCCGGAATATCCGGTACAAAACTAAAAGCAAGTGCAGCTAATTCTTTTTTATTGATTGTCAATCTTTTCTTCATCGGTTTTAACTGTTTTCTTTTCCGCAATTTGCCTTGCTGCCCGTCTTTCCCAGTAGTCTTTGTTATATCTGCTTACTTTTTCTTTATTTTTCGAGCGCCATTCATTTTGATAGGCTCTTCGTTCTGCCACCGCCAATTCGGAAATTAGTTTTTTATCCATTACACACCTCTATTTTGCTTATTTTTTTATTTTTGCTTGACAAAGCTATTATAACGCGATATACTATACTTTACAAGCACAAAATTCTATCAAAATTACAATTCTGTAAGATTTTTGTGATTTTAGTATATCATTTGATGGAGCTGTAAGACAATGGATTATAATGCTGTAGAAATAGGAAAACGAATAAGAAGTGAACGCAAAGCTCATAAATTATCATTAGAGGAAATCGCAGAACGAATCGGATGCCGCAGGGAAACGCTTGGAAGATGGGAAAACGGCAAAGTGTTTCCCCAGCTTGACGCGTTGTGCCGGATGTGTGAAATATTCGATTGTGAGCTTGGTTATTTACTTTGTGAATACGATTGCAAAACAAGAGCGGCGTCGGATATTTGCGCTGAAACGGGTCTGTCGGAAAAAGCCGTTAGTTTTCTTACAAGTGATAGGCTCCACCGCTTAGAAATAAACGAATTTTTATCTGATATGATAGAAGATTATGGAACGATTCATTTTTTATCAGATGCCTATATTGACTATAAAAAGACTTTATCAATTTGTAATGGCATAAGACAAGTTATGGGTGACAGTGCCGAAGAGCCTGGTTATATAGATTCAGACGGGAATCTTCGGCTTATTATGGAGAGTAAATCTGATTTAGATTTAAAGCTTTTTAGGTGTCAAAACTTATTCCTAAAATTTGTACAGAAGCAGGAGAATAAAAAATGCTTATAGAAACGAATACAGCAAAAAAATCAATGAGAATACAGACTATCCTAAAACAGGCAAGCCACAAATGAACATCGTTATTTATGCTCGCTTTTCTTCTCATAGTCAGCGTGAAGAAAGCATCGAGGGGCAGCTTAAAGTTTGTTACGCTTATGCAAAACAGCATAACTATACAGTCATCGAGGAATATATTGATCGCGCAATGACCGGCACAAACGATAACCGCCCTGCCTTCAAACGTATGATAGATGATAGTGCAAAGAAACAGTTTCAAGCCATACTCGTCTATCAACTTGATCGTTTTGCCCGAAACCGCTATGACAGCGCCATAAATAAGGCACGGCTTAAAAAGAATGGCGTGCGTGTTCTTTCAGCAAAGGAGAATATAACAGAAGATGCAAGCGGTATTCTTATAGAAGGAGTACTCGAAAGTATGGCTGAATACTATTCGGCTGAACTTTCACAAAAAATTAAGCGCGGGATGTCGATAAACGCTGAAAAATGCCTTTGCACGGGTGGTAATGTAGCCCTTGGTTTCAAGATTAACCCTGATAAAACTTTTGCCGTAGACGAAGAAACAGCCCCTTATGTTCAAAGAATATTTGAAATGTATGCAAATGGAAAGACGGTTGCTGAAATATGCTACTATCTGAATGCCAACCAAATTAAAACGTCACGCGGCAATGCTTTTAATAAAAATTCTCTGCATACTGTTCTTAACAATAAACGCTATATCGGTATTTATACCTACAACGATATAGAAATAGCTGGAGGTATGCCTCGTATTATCTCCGATGATTTATTTTATAGGGTACAACAACAAATGACTATCAATAAAAAAGCTCATGCACATAAACGCAGGGATGAAGAGTTTATTTTAACAACAAAATTGTTTTGTGGATATTGCCGAGAAATGATGACCGGTGTCGGCGGTACTTCTAAAACAGGAAAGGTTTATCGTTACTATGCTTGTAAGAGCGCAAAGCAAAAGATATGTCGCAAAAAGAACGTAGAAAAAAAGTTTATAGAGGATATAGTTGTTGCTAAATGCCGAGAGCTTTTAACCGATAAAAACATTGAACTTATTGCAAAGGCCGTTGTTGATGTTTCAGAACGCGATAGAGAGCGCTCAAATATTCGTCGACTTGAAAAGCTTCTTGCCGAAAATGAAAAAGCTGTAGCTAATCTTATGAAAGCTCTTGAAATCGGAGAAGTTACAGAACAAATTACAGCACGAATTAAGGAACGAAATAAAGAACACGTTGAAATTGAAAAACAAATTGCGCTCGAAGAAAAAAACCTAGTAAAACTTACTGTGCCGCAGGTTAAATTTTTTTTATCGCAGCTACGCGATGGCAAGGCTGATGATATTAAATACCGAAAGGCGCTTGTCGCCGTCCTAGTTAAAGCTATTTATTTGTACGATGATAAAATAACTTTAATTTTAAATGTTGGAAATTGCTCTACCGAAATAACAGAAACATTACTTTCCGAGATTGAAACTGATGCGAATGTTCATTTGATGACTTCTTCGCTCGACCAAAAACAGCGGGGATTATTCCTCGCTGTTTTTTGACTTGTCCAAATGTGTATTCCGATATAAAATTTTAATTGCGTTGATTCCCTATCGATCACACCCTTAAGGCGGCTACCGTGAAAGCGGCGCAAGAGTCAGTCGATTTGAGTGCGGGTAGCACCGTCGGTATCATGCGCTTGAAGCGCCTACCCAAGCCAACGGCTCAGCCTGTGGTATTTTACTTATTTGTTAAAATTATCCTTTAATGAAACTATTTCGGAAAGAACCAGACCGCCGTCCGTATCTTTTTTATAGTACCCGGAACGCATCAGTTGGAAAGGCTTACCGTCCGCACACTCCGCAAGATACGGCTCAGCTTTGCCGTAGAAACGTTTTTCACTGTCATAATTTAAACGCTCAGCATAGTCCTGATCGGGATATTGTTCATCCTTTAAAAGAGGCTGATATTGTCTGAACTGCGCGTCAGCACCGTATTTAGCGTCAACCCAATGAATAACGCCCTTTGCTTTTACTTCGCAAGGCGATTCCGACCCGCTGCGGGATTCGGGAAAGTATGTGCAGAGTACCTCTTCCGCCTCTCCGCTTTCATTCAATTTAACGTCGTCGCAACGTACGATATATGCACCTTTTAACCTTACCGTACCGCCGCGCACAAGCCGCTTATATTTGGGCGGAGGGTTTAATGAAAAGTCGTCACGCTCGATATAAACGTTGCCGGTGAATTTGATTTTACGGGTTCCCTCACCTTTGACGGGGTTCTTTTCGAAGTTAAGCTCTTCTTCACCTTTATAATTGGTTATGGTAAGTTTAAGCGGGTTTAAAACCGCCATTGCGCGCTCCGCATTTTCATTGAGATTATCGCGTATACAACTATCGAGCTGTGCGGAATTGACAACCGAATAAGCTTTCGCCACACCTACGTCCGCACAGAATTTTTTAAGCGCTTCCGGCGGAACTCCGCGGTTTCTGAGCCCCATAATAGTCGGCATTCTCGGATCGTCCCAACCGCTTACAACTCCTTCGTCCACAAGCTTTTTAAGGTAACGCTTTGACATCAGAGTGTTGGTTATGTTCAGGCGCGCAAATTCAATCTGACGGGGTACGGGCGCGGGAAAACCCGCCTTTTCTATAACCCAATCGTACAGGGGGCGATGGTTTTCAAATTCAAGCGAGCAGAGCGAATGGGTTATCCCCTCTATCGCGTCGGAAATCGGGTGCGCAAAGTCGTACATGGGATAAATGCACCACTTGTCGCCCGTGCGATAATGCGTTACATGGGCAATACGGTAAATAACGGGATCGCGCATGTTGAGGTTGGGCGAGGACATATCTATCTTTGCCCTTAAAACCTTTGCCCCGTCGGGATAAACTCCCGCTTTCATTTCGCGGAAAAGTTTTAAATTCTCTTCCGCGCTTCTGTTGCGGTAGGGCGAAGGCGTTCCTGCCTCAGTCAAAGTTCCGCGCGTAGCGGTTATTTCCTCCGCGCTGAGATCACATACATAGGCATTGCCGTCCATAATGTACTTTTCGGCTATCTCGTACAATTTATCGTAATAGTCGGAGGCAAAAACAAGCCTGTCGTATTCAAATCCCAACCATTTGATTGCCTCCACTATGGAATCGACGTATTCATAGTCCTCTTTTGCAGGGTTTGTATCGTCCATGCGCAGATTCAGCTCGCCGCCATACCTTGCCTTTACGCCGAAGTTAATACACATCGCCTTGACATGACCGATGTGCAAATAGCCGTTGGGTTCGGGGGGGAAGCGCACAATAATTTTGTTGCCGACGCTTTCAAATTTGCCCGCCGAAAGCTCTTCGTTTATGAACTGTTCTATAAAATTAGTTGCTTCGGGAATTTTTAAATCCTCTTTCATAAAACTCTCCGTTTTTATGGTGGTAATTTTTGCAGTTGCGCATTTTATGACAGCCCCGTTATTTTGCCGTCGCCGTCAATATCGATATGCTCGGCACAGGGCGTCTTGGGAAGTCCGGGCATGAGCATTATCTCGCCCGCAACGGCAACGATGAAGCCCGCGCCGCCCTTATAAATTACGTCGCGGACGTATATTCTGAAATCTTTGGGACGGGCAAGCTTTTTTGCGTCGTCTGAAAGCGAATACTGCGTTTTTGCGATAATTACCGGCAAACCGACAATACCGCGCTTTTCAAGATTTTCGATTTTAGCTTTTGCCTCATCGGAAAAATCCGCGCCAACTCCGCCGTAAATATTTTTTACGATATCGTTGACCTTCTTTTCCACCCCGTCATCCAAATTATACGCAAAGTGAAGTTCCGAGGGGATATCGCAAGCCGAAACTACGGCTTTTGCAAGTTCTTTACCGCCCTCTCCGCCGTTTAAAAATACGTCCGTAAACACTGCCTTCGCACCTGCGTTTTCACATGCGGAGAGAACTTCCGCAATTTCCGCCGCGGTATCGGTAGCAAACCTGTTCATTGCCACAACGACGGGCTTCTTATATACGTTTGTAATATTTTCAATATGCTTTAAAAGGTTGGGAAGCCCTGCGCGGAGCGCGACTAAATTTTCCTCCGAAAGGTTCTTTTTGTCGGCGCCGCCGTGCAGCTTCAACGCCTTTACGGTTGCGACAATGACTACGCAGTCGGGCTGTATTCCGGCTATACGGCACTTTGTGTCAAGGAACTTTTCGGCGCCGAGGTCGGCCCCGAAGCCTGCCTCCGTTACGGTATAATCGGCAAGCGTCATGGCAGTGTATGTTGCGCGGACCGAGTTGCATCCGTGTGCTATATTTGCAAACGGGCCGCCATGGACTATTGCGGGCGTGCCCTCCAAAGTCTGAACGAGATTGGGCTTTATGGCGTCCTTCAAAAGGGTTGCCATTGCGCCTTCGGCATGGAGCTCGCTCGCGCGGACGTAATCGCCCTCTTCGTTAATGCCGACCACTATATTGCCTATACGTTTTTTAAGGTCGGAAAGGTCGGTAGCAAGGCATAAAACGGCCATTACTTCCGAAGCGGCGGTTATTTCAAACCCCTCGGCGCGTTCGTAGCTTACGCAACCCTTCATATTGCCCGCAGAATTGCGAATGGTAATATCGCGGAGCGACCTGTCGTTCATATCCATACAGCGGCGGAAATATACTTCCTTTATTCCGAGAGCATTGCCGCGCAGGATATGGTTGTCAATCATGGCGCATAGCAAATTATTTGCCGCGGTTATTGCATGAAGATCGCCCGTGAAATGCAAGTTTATATCGGCCATGGGCACTACCTGAGCATAGCCGCCGCCCGCCGCACCGCCTTTTACCCCGAATACGGGGCCTAAGGAAGGCTCCCTTAAAGCAAGGCACACCTTTTTGCCAAGTTTAGACATACCGTCTGCAAGTCCTATCGAAACGGTAGTTTTCCCCTCTCCGCTTGCGGTGGGATTAATAGCTGTGACAAGCACGAGCTTTGACTTAGGCGCAACTTTATCAAGATTTATCTTTGCCTTGTACTTTCCGTACAGTTCAAGATCATCCTCTTTAAGTCCCAATTTTGCGGCAATTTCGCGCACGTCCTGCATTTTACAATTTTCGGCTATTTCGATATCGGAAAACATAAATCACCCTTTTAAAAATTTATCGTAATTATTATAACAAACCGACGGATAAATGTACAACAGTTTGATATTGATTTTTTAAAGATTTTTGCTCCTGATCCGCGTTATATTTATGCTTTAAGCCCGCCTATTACTTGACATAATGCTGCAAATTTTATAGAATTATAGAAACAAAAAAAGTTGCGGGTTCGCTTAAAAACGTTTAAATTTTTTACGGCGTATATATAGCAAACCCGAAGATTATGGAGATATTATGACCGATAAAAAGAGAGCCGTAACAATGGAAAAGTTGGTTGCGCTGTGCAAAACAAGAGGATTTATTTTCCCCGGAAGCGAAATTTACGGCGGACTTGCCAACACTTGGGACTTCGGACCGCTCGGCGTTGAACTTAAAAACAACGTTAAAAAAGCATGGTGGAAAAAATTTGTGCAGGAAAACGTTTACAATACCGGACTTGACTGCGCCATTCTCATGAACACGCGCACCTGGAAAGCTTCGGGACACATAGGCGGTTTTTCCGACCCCCTCATGGATTGCCGCAGCTGCAAGGCGAGGCACCGCGCCGATAACCTCGTTGAGGATTATTGCAAAAAGCATAAGCTTGATATAAAAGTCGAAGCAATGGACAACGAGGCTTTGGAACGGTTTATCGAAGAAAAAAAGATTGTCTGCCCCGTATGCGGTAAGAGCGATTTTACACCGATCAGAAAATTCAATTTGATGTTCAAGACCTTTCAGGGCGTCACAGAGGACACTGTAAATACCGTATATCTCCGCCCCGAAACCGCGCAGGGGATCTTCGTAAACTTCAAAAACGTTCAGCGTTCCGCGCGCATGCGCGTGCCCTTCGGTATCGGACAGATAGGCAAATCTTTCCGAAACGAAATAACGCCCGGCAACTTCATTTTCCGCGTGCGCGAATTTGAACAGATGGAGCTGGAATTTTTCTGCAAACCCGGAACGGACCTCGAATGGTTCTCTTACTGGAAAGATTTCTGCAAGAACTTCCTTCTGTCCCTCGGATTGCATGAGGAAAATCTGAAATTGCGCGACCATTCTCCCGAAGAGCTTTGCTTCTACTCAAAAGCAACGACAGACTTTGAATATAACTTTGCATTCGGCTGGGGAGAGCTGTGGGGCATTGCCGACAGAACGGATTACGATTTGACTCAGCATGCCAACGAAAGCGGCGAAAGCATGGAATACACCGACCCCGTAACAAACGAAAAATATGTGCCCTACGTTATAGAGCCGTCTTTGGGCGTGGAGAGAATGTTGCTTGCCTTCCTTACGGACGCTTACGACGAAGAAATTTTGGACGCGGAAAAGAACGACGTGCGTACGGTATTGAGGTTGCATCCCTTCCTCGCTCCCTATAAGGCAGCCGTTCTGCCCTTGCAAAAAGGGCTTTCCGAAAAGGCCGACGAAGTTTACAGAAACCTTGCGAAGAAATTTTCGGTTACTTATGACGTGACAGGTTCTATAGGAAAACGTTACAGAAGGCAGGATGAAATAGGAACGCCTTTCTGCATAACCGTGGACTTTGACACATTGAACGACGACACCGTTACCGTGCGTGACAGAGACAGCATGGAACAGATCCGCATAAAGATAGACGAGCTTGAAACTTACATTGCAAAGAGTTTGGAATTTTAAAAATTAAATTAAAAGCCGCGGCGCAATTTTAATTGCGCCGCGGCTTTTATTATTTATTCCGTCAGGAATCTTCCTGTTCGTCCGTGGCGGACGTTATGTACTTATCCAACATAGATTTACCGATTTTTTTACCTATGCCGAAAAGCCTGTCCTTAACTGTCTTTTTCTTCTTTATTTCCTCTTCTACGCTGCCTTCGAAGCTTAAATCGTTGCAAGGGTTAAACGTTACATACCCGCACTCGGCGGCATAGGCAAAAAGGCTTGTCAGCACACCTTCAACAAACTGCCTGTCCTCTTCCGCCGTCTGTGCCACCACGTTTAAAAGAGTGACGGGTTTTATAGCATTGATGTACTTCTTTCCGAGCGCGGGCATTAAGATATTATCTATGACCCTGCCTATATCTTCAATATACTTTTTTGAAACCTTTTTAACCCCGTCATGGGTAGGCGAACCCGTAGCGGCTAATTCGTACCATTCCAGAACCACGGTAGAAAAACGGTATTTTATTTTTACGGGAGAGAGAAGCCAACGCACCAACTTGCCTGCACCGCCGAATATGAGAGGTATGACCTGTAAGATAAGGACTATAATCGAAAATATAATTATCAGCACGTCAACCGCTAAGTTGGAAGCGACGTTATCGCCGCCGGAAGCAGTAAGCGCAAGCGCGGCTATAGATATGGCAAGCGACATAAGACGTATAGCCAACCTGAAATATGCTAAAACTCTTGATATTTTTCTTACGCTTTTTGTTTTTGCCCCGCGAGAACACAGCAAAACGATAAAAATTGCTAAAAAAAGCGCAACGTAGACGCCGAGCAGCACATACCACGTTATTTCCCATCCGAGGTTCAGTTTATTAAAAAATCCTCCGAAAATAAGAAAAGCCGCATACAGCAGTGTAAACACCGCGCTTACTGAAAGCGAGAGCACATTCAGCCTGCGCGCGATTACCGCACGGTTGGAATATACGTTTTTTATAAAACAGCGGATATCGAATACGTCTTTTGCGAGAGTAAAGGTTTCTTCCGCGTTTATGGTATGACGGATTTTAACCTTTTCTTCTTCCCGAATCTCCTCTGTTTCTTTATCCTTTCGTCCGAACATATCTTTTCCCCTTAGCTTTATAAACTTATTCTAACACGCTTTCATACTCCGCGTAAAGCGCGTCAAGCTGTAATTTTATGGTTTCGAGGCGGGATGACAATGCGGCGATTTTTTTATAGTCGGAAAGAACTGCGGGGTCGGAAAGCTGTGCATTTATCCCGTCTTCCTCTTGCTCTAATGAACATATGTCAGCCTCTAATTGCTTTATCTTCTCTTTTTTGCGCGCTTGGGCGGCGCGTTCGGATTTAGAGCGGTAGCTGTTTTCTTTACGCTCCGCCTCCTTTTCGCGGCGTTCAAAAAGTTCTATACGCTTTTCTTCTTCGCGGCGCAGCCTCTTGCTTTCTATATAACCGCTATAACCGCCCTCATAAACGTTTAAAACGCCATTTTCTATCTCCGCGACCTTTCCCGCAAGCGCAGAAAGAAAATACCTGTCATGAGAAACGAATATTAACGTGCCGTCAAATTCCGAAAGCGCCCTTTCAAGACTTTCCCTTGCGGGAAGATCGAGATGGTTTGTGGGCTCGTCCAAAAAGAGCACGTTTGCCCGCTCGGTTTCAAGTATGCAAAGCGCGAGCTTTGCGCGTTCGCCGCCCGACAGCGCACGGACGGGTTTTTCCATGTCCTCCGCAAAAAGACCGCCGCGTGCGAGCAAAGACCTGACTTCGGTCTGCGTTAACCCTGTATGCCTGCCCCAAAGCTCATATAAAACGGTATTATCGCCGTCAAGATTTGCACCCTCCTGATCAAATATGGCGGGCTTAACATACCTGCCAAGCGTGATTTTGGGATTGGAACCGCGCAGAATCTCTTTTAAAAGAGTGGATTTGCCCGTTCCGTTTTCTCCTACGATGGCAACCTTTTCACCGCGCGAAACGTTTAAACGCCCCTCAGTGATCAAGCGTTTCCCGCCGATTTCAAGGTCAAACCCGTCGCAATCCAATACTCTTTCATAAGGTTTTACGTCGTATTCGAATTTAAACGACGGCGGCGCGGGCGGCAAATAGGGCTTTTCAAGAACTTCCATTCTTTCAAGCTGTTTTACCCTGCTCTGCGCGGATTTTGCCGTGGTGGCACGCACTATATTTTTATCAACATAGGTCTGTAATTTTTGTCTTTCCTCACACTGAGCCTCATACTCTTTTAAAAGACGCGCGTAACGTTCGGCTTTCAGCGTTTTATATTTTGTGTAGTTACCCGAATAGACGACAAGTTCTCCGTTTTCAAGTTCGGCACACTTTTTGCAGATTTTATCAAGAAAGTATCTGTCGTGGGAAACCACAAGCGCCGCGCCTTTATATGTGGCGAGGTACTCTTCTAACCAAAACAGCGTTGATATATCAAGGTGATTTGTGGGTTCGTCAAGAATGAGGATATCAGGATTTTCCAACAGAAGTCGGGCAAGTTTTAAACGCGTTTTTTCGCCGCCAGACATACTGTCTATTACTCTGTCATACATACCGCCGAAAGACATCCCGTTTAAAACCGTCTTTATTTTAACGTCGATATCATAACATTCGCGGGAAGAAATGAATTTATTAAGACTTTCCAGCTTTGAAGAAATTTCGTTGTACTCGCAACTTGCATACTGCGATTGTGCAAGTTTTTCCGAGAGAACGCCAACCTTTTCAACGGCGGAAAGCTCTTCCGAAAAAATTTTTTTCATCTCTTCGTACACCGTTCTGCCGCTTTCATACCCGCCGTTCTGTTCCAACACCCCCATGCGCAAACCGTTTTTAAGTATTACAGAACCGCTGTCAGGCAAATATTCGCCCGTCAGCAACTTTATAAGCGTAGTCTTGCCCGCGCCGTTGGCGCCTATAAGTCCGACGCGTTCGCCCTCGTTTATGGAAAAATTTACGCCTGAAAAAATGAGATTGTCGCCGTATGAAAATGCGACGTTATCAAATGTGATAAGCATAATAGTAAAAAATCAATAGTCCCATTCGGGGATATAAACAGTACCCGAACTTTCAAAGTCCTGCAAGAACACGTTTTCAAGACCGTATTCTTCCACGGCGGCAAGAACTTTCCGATATTCGCGGCGGGTGATTCCCCGCTTCAATTCGGGGTATTCTTCAATATCGCCAAACGGCGTATATTGGCTCATGAGGCTGAAATATGTTTCATGCGGAAGGGTGGAAACGAAGTTTACAACGGAAACCGAATCGTAAGCCGCGAGCGGCAAAATCAAATGACGCACAATGCAGCCCGATAAAAGCTTTCCGTCCGGGCTTAAAATTTTCTTTTTCTGCGCCATGAACTCTATCGCGGGCAGCGCGTACTTTGCATAGTCGGCTTTGCCCGTATAGCGTGAGGAAAGCCCGGGATCTATAAATTTCAGGTCGGGAAGCCAAATATCCACAAATTTCTCTGCGACCTTCAACGTTTCCAACTTTTCATAACCGTGCGAATTCCACACAACGGGGATATTCGGACGGTAAATTTGCATGGCATCCGCAATATGTCTGAGGTAATGCGTGGGATTCACAAGGTTTATATTATCCGCGCCCTCCCCTTCAAGTCTGCGGAAAATTTCCGATAGTTCGTATACCGAAATTTCTTTGCCGCGTTTTGAACGGGAAAGATCGAAGTTCTGGCAGAACACGCATTTTAAAGAACAACCGCAAAAGAACACGCAACCGCTGCCCTTGCCGAAAGAAATAACAGGTTCTTCAAACGGATGCAGATAGTATTTAGCTATTTTTACGCCCGCAACCCCGCAAGCTCCCGCGCTTTTTTCGCGGTCCGCCCCGCAGGAGATCGGGCACAAAGAACAGTTCATAACTACATTATATTTTATTTCGTGAATAAATGCAAGCCAAATGTTTGACATGTACGCGCAATAATGATATAATGCCGATAAACCTATAAAGAGTGTGCGAGGGAACGGCCCTGTGACCACACAGCAACCTGCTTTTATTGCAAGGTGCTAACGCCGAGGGCTATGGGGAAATTAATAAGAATTTAAATCCCCGCATAAAAGAGCGGGGATATTTTTATAAAACAAAGGAAATATTATGAAGAAATTTTTTACGAGTGAAAGCGTTACAGAAGGACACCCCGACAAACTGTGCGACCAGATTTCCGACGCGATTTTGGACGAAATTTTGAAGCAGGATTCCGCTGCGCGCTGTGCCGTAGAATGTTGCGCCGCTTACGACAGGATGCTGATTATGGGCGAAGTTACCACCACTGCCGAGGTGGATTATGAACGGATAGCCCGTGAAACCATTAAAAAAATAGGTTATATACACGGTTCGTTTGCTTACGACAAATGCAATATAGACGTTGCCGTGCACAGACAGAGCCCCGATATTGCACAAGGCGTGGACAGAACGGACGCCGAAACGGGAAACAGCTTCGGCGCTGGAGATCAAGGCATGATGTTCGGATATGCCTGCCGCGAAACGGAAGAGCTTATGCCCCTGCCCATAGCGCTTGCCCATAAACTTTCCGCAAGACTTGCCGAAGTGAGAAAACAGGGCATACTCCCCTATCTCAGACCGGACGGAAAAACTCAGGTAACGGTTGAATACGACGGAAAAAAGCCCGTAAGGATAGATACGATAGTTATATCGGCACAGCACAACACGAAAGTTACGCAGGAACAACTTAAAAACGATATTATCGAACATGTGGTAAGCGTTATTCCGCAAAACCTTATCGATAAAGATACGAAATATTTTATAAATCCCACGGGCAGGTTCGAAATAGGCGGTCCCGAAGGCGACAGCGGACTTACGGGCAGAAAAATAATAGTAGACACATACGGCGGCAGATGCGCCCACGGCGGCGGAGCTTTTTCCGGCAAGGACAGCACAAAAGTCGACCGTTCTGCAACGTATATTGCAAGATATATTTGCAAAAACCTTGTTGCGGCAGGTCTTTGCGACGAAGTTGAATTGCAGGTGGCGTACGCCATAGGCGTGGCGCGGCCCGTTTCGGTGTTTATCGATACATTCGGCACGGGAAAGCTTACCGACGGGGAAATAGCCGACATTGTAGTTAAAGAATTTGACCTGCGCCCCCGCTCCATTATAGAGACGCTTGGTCTGCGTGCGCCGATATTTTCGCAAACGGCGACTTACGGACACTTCGGAAAAGCGGGTTTGCCTTGGGAAAGGGTTGACAGGACCGAAGATTTGAAAAAGTATATAAAATAAACGGCGAACGTTTAAGCCGCCGACGGTTATACCGTCGGCGGCTTAATTTAATTCATAAATTGTTAATTTTCTACCCTTATAACGGAGAGAACTTTTGCAATATCTTCCGTTGCGTTAATATCTTTCACTGTGCGGGTTATATTGTGTTCATGAGTTACATGCGTTACAACTATGACGGGAATCTTGCCTTCACAATTCTTTTCTTCCTGAATTATCTGTGCAACGCTTATGTTGTTTTTACTGAGCACGGAAGTCACCTTTGCAAGAACTCCCGCTTTATCTTCCGCAGAAAGGCGGATAAAATATGCGCTTTCGAAATTATTTACAAACTTTGTAGAAGGCGACGCATCCGCCGTGTTTTTAAAGGCTGAATAGGAATGGTTCTGGTGAGTTGCGCAATATATGATATCGCCAACAATGGCGCTTCCCGTGGGCAACGCGCCCGCGCCCCTGCCGTACAGCATGACGTCTCCGACGCTGTCGCCCGTAATATATACGGCGTTATAGCTATCCTTTACGCTTGCAAGCGGATGGTCCGCCCGAATAAACGTAGGGTGAACGCGCACTTCTATTCCGTGCTCGCCGCACTTACCGATGGAGAGCAACTTCAAAACATAGCCGAGTTGCTTACCGTATTTTATATCCTGTGCTGTAATGTTTACTATGCCTTCCCTGTATATCTTGGTGTAGGGCACCTTGGTATGGAAAGACATGCTTGAAAGTATAGAAAGCTTGTAAGCTGAATCAAACCCTTCCACGTCGGAGGCAGGATTTGCTTCCGCATAGCCGAGGCGCTGGGCTTCTTTCAAAACTTCATCGTAGGAAGCTCCGCAATCGGACATTTTTGTAAGAATATAGTTTGTAGTGCCGTTCACAATTCCTATTAGCGACGAAATCTTATTGCCCTGCAAATTGTCCAAAAGCGACCTTATAACAGGCACGCCGCCGACGCAGCTTGCCTCGAAATACAGCCCGCATCCGTTATGCTTTGCGGCTTTTTCCAGCTCGTGCGAGTATTTACAGTACAATTCCTTATTGGACGTGACGACCGATTTGCCCGCATTAAGAGCGGAAAGGACAAATGTTTTTGCAGGCTCTACGCCGCCGATTACTTCTACAACGATATCTATATCGGGGTTGGAGCAAATTTCAGCAATGCCGGACGCTATACGGTCGTCATCTATACCGAGAGCGTGTGCGCGTTCGCGGTTCAGTTCCAGAACGCTTTCAACAACAACGTCTATATTATAATTTTTTTGATAAAATTCCCTGTGTTCGGTAAGAATTTTATATGTGCCGCCGCCGACAACGCCGAGTCCGAGAATAGCGACCCCTACTTTTTTCATCATATCATTGCCTCCTTCCCTTTGTTTATATTAAAAAACCATATAAACCGATATGAACGGTTTACCGACAATTTTAATATTATTCCTGCGGTTCGTTGAGATAATAAAGATATTTCAGTCCTTCAAGCGTTAAAAGCTTATCTACTTCGTCAATGCAGTGAATTTCTTTTGCGATAATTTCGGAAAAACCGCCCGTCGCAACAACTTTAACGTTGCCGCACCCAATTTCGCGTTTGATTTTTTTCACGATATATTCCACAAGTCCCGCAAAACCGTAGAAAATGCCCGACTGCATATTGGTAACCGTATTAGTGCCTATAACTTTTTCGGGCCGCTCTATTTCAACGCGAGGAAGTTTTGCCGTTCCGTTGACAAGGCTGTCCAACGAGCCCTTTATGCCGGGGGCGATAACCCCGCCGATAAATTCACCTTTTTTATCTATTACGTTAAACGTAGTCGCCGTGCCGAAATCTATGATAATGAGCGGATAGCCGTACTTCTTTACAGCCGCTACGTTGTTCACCACTCTGTCTGCTCCGACTTCCCTTGCATTATCCACACGCAAATTCAGGCCTGTTTTCAGTCCGGGAGCAAGTAACCGTGGCGTTATGCCCAAATAAGTGCGGCACATTCTTTCCAGAGTATAATCAAGCTGCGGCACGACCGAGGAAATTATCCCGCCCGCGATATCTTTCGCCGTAATGCCGTTGTTGCCGAGTATTGATATAAGCTGTCCGCCGTATTCATCGGACGTCTTTTTATGCTCGGTTGCTACACGGAAAGAAATCTTCAGTTCGTCGCCGTCAAAAACGGCATATTTTATATTTGTATTACCTACGTCAAGACAAATTATCATAATCGGTTTTTTCGTCCGCAACTTCCTTCTTTTTAGCGGAAGAATTTTTTATTATCTGTTTTTCAACAACGCCTGTGACTGTCGCCACTGCGGGAGAAAGTATAACGCTTGTAAGAAGCTCTATAAAGAAATTCCAAGTGATGACAACGACAAAAACAATGTAAGCCGCCGACATCCCGGTCAAATCCGCGTTTAACGATTCAAGATATTCAACAATAGTATCTAAAATAATAAAACAACCTATTGCAAATATACCCGTATTTACAATCGGCACAAGCGCCGAAGCGACAAACACCGCTATCCACCTGTTCTTCTTTGAAATAAGCCTGTAAACCCAACCCGATACTGCGCCCGCAGCCGTCGTCTTGACAAGACATAATACGGCCGTCATAAACGGACTTTGACTGAAAATGTAGAAAGTGAAAGGTTCCGCACCCGTAACGCCGTAAATGAGAACTATCAAACCGCAAATCAATCCGAGGATAGAGCCGAGAAGCGGTCCGAATAATATAGCGCCGAGAGCTATAGGTACAAGTGCAAGGTTAAGGCTTAACCCGGCAATTTTGATGTTGCCGCCGAATATTTGCAAAACGACAACAAGCGCGACCAATACCGCAATGTACGAAATGTTTTTCGCGGTAAAGAACTGTTTCTTTGCAGAAACTGTTTCCATAAAAACCTCCGTCGGGTTCCGTAAAGGATACCCGCAAATAAAAATTATTATACTTCAATACGGTCGGACTACCTTTAAAAATATGTATGTCCGCCGAAAGTACCGCTGTTTTCAGGCTTTTATAAGCCGGTTTATTAAGTTGATATGAAGTGATTATAACATTTCAAATGAATTTTTGCAAGCGATTGCCCTTATGTAACCTGTTTTTCTTTTATTATATCCCGCAAAGAAGCTAAATAATTAACGTTAATTTTGTACGGTAACATTTTTTGGGTTTTGGAAATATAATTTACTATACGGAAACTGCAAGGGCAAAAACACATCTTACATACCGCCCATGCAGCTAAATCACAGGAGGAAATTATATGAACATTTTTGGCTGCGGCTCAAACAGCTGTCTTTGGATACTCATACTCTTGCTCGTTTCGGCAAGTTGCAGCGGAAACGGTCTTGAAGGCGTTCTTGCAGGAAGCTGTACCCCCATTTTAATTGCTATAATTTACAGCATGTGGAAAAACGGAACGCTTTCCCGCTTGTTATGCGGCAACGGTAATAGCTGCGGATGCGGTTGCGGTTGCAACTGACAGAGATAAACGGGCTGCCCCTTGGGGCAACCCGTTTATTTATTATTTAAAACATAATTATATATTGCCGCGATAGTCTTTGAATCGTTTATTTCACCTTGTTCAATCATTTTCAGAACGTCGCCAAGCGGTACGAACAAACAATTCAGAAATTCGCCCTCGTCCAATTTTTGCCCGACGAACTTAGGATTATTTGCCCGATAAATATGAATGATTTCGTCCGTATAGCCGGGCGTAGGATATATATCCAGCAAACGGACAAGCTCGGCAGAATATCCCGTTTCCTCTTCAAGCTCTCTTTCGGCGGAGACCTTCGGGTCCTCCCCTACATTCAGTTTGCCTGCGGGGATTTCATAAATTTCTTTGCCATAGGCGTAACGGAACTGCCTGACAAGCAAAACCTTACCCTCTTCCACAAGAAGAACGGCTGCGCCGCCGTTGTGACGGATAATTTCACGCCATGATTCCTTTCCGTCGGGCAAGCGTACCCTGTCAACGTTCAGTTTTAAAATTTTACCGTCGTAAACCGTTTTAGTTTCCAATTTCTCTTCAAAAAAACTCATAACATTTTCCCGTATTCGGCAATAGCCGCAATCAATGGTTCTATACTATCCGAAACATACTTTGTGTACAGAATAAAATAATTATATCCGCAGACAAGCGATTTAATAAGCGCTTTGTTGCCCGATTTCACGGCCTCTGAGAGCTGCGCAAGAATACATACGCCGCCTTCTTTATCATCCTCGGAAAGATTTGATTGCAGGATAAGCTGCTGTTCTTCCGCAATGGTTGAGGTTATTACATACATAAATTCCGCCTTTACAGAGCTTGAATTCGGGATAGAAACTTCCGCAAAGTCCGAACTGCCAAGACGTGATTTAAATACTTGAAGGACGGCATCCTTAAGCCCATCTACTATCATATTGCAGAACGCATGATAACTTGCAAAGTAAGTTCCGTCTTCGGGAAAATATTTGCGCAAAAAGTCGTTGAAATTCATTGTATCCCTGTCAAACTCGGCAAAAAGGCAGAATATCAACGCAAGGCGATGTTCCACAGTTTGCGGAAGAACCACATAACTGCGCCTTACCACACCGTCATCGACCGTGACAAGGCACTTTGATTTTATGGCGGGATAATTGAAATCTTTTGTAACCGCTTCAAACAATCTGTAAAGTTCGGGCGCGGCGACGATACACTTCAACAAATCCTTAATTTTTCTGGTCGCCATAATGAATTTGCAGTTTTTGATGTCTTCACACTTTTTCACAAAGTCCGAAATTTGGGATTTTAAATCATTCACGGCTTCACCTTAGTTTTTTTATCATTATATCACAGTTATTTTGAAAATTGAATTATTTTTTAACAAATATCTTGATTTTTCCGAAAATATTATGTATAATGATAAATGCAACACCGCGCAAGTCGTTTTACGGTGTTGCTTTAAAACTTTAAGGTCATTTTTCTCTATGTTGTCCAACGGCGAAACTTCGGTTAACAAATTAATAATCTTATTCGTCTTTGACAAGATGGAAAGCGCCCTTTCCGAGCGGACGATTGTAGATATGTGCTCCTCCTCAAACAATTGGATGGGGTACATGGACTGCGTCAACGTTTTGCACAAACTTCTGGACGATAACTTTATTTACGTTGTGGTCGACGGCGACGATATGCTTTATACGATAACGCCCGACGGCAGGGAAACGCTGGCTAATTTCTACATAAATATTCCCAAAAGCGTCAGGGAAGAAATTTCCATTTTCGTAAAAAAGAACAGCGCGCGGTACAGAAACAGACAGGAATGCCGTTCGGATTACTTTCAGAATATAGACGGAACTTACACTGTTTCTTTAAAAATCCTTGCGCCCGTCCAACCCATACTTGATTTGAAATTCGTCGTGCCCGATAAAAAGACGGCCAAAACCATATATAAAAAATGGGAAGAAAAAGCGGCGGACCTTTATCAGGTCATATATGAAAATCTCTGCGATTAGGAGGAAACAGAAATGATGTATACCTATTTGACTTCCGGTACATGCTCGAAACAGATAATATTCGAAGTAAGCGAAGATAATAAGCTGCACAGCGTTAAATTTATAGGCGGTTGCAACGGAAATTTGCAGGGGATTTCGCGCCTTGTTGAGGGAAAAGAGCTTGACGACGTGGAAAACCTGCTTGCAGGAGTCAAATGCAGAAACGGTACATCCTGTCCCGACCAACTTTCGAAAGCAATAGCGGCATACAAAAAATCAAGGGCAGAAGGCGACAAAAAATAAATAAAACTACGTTAAAGTAAATATGCGGGCAAAGCGATATTCGCTTTGCCCGCACTTTTATTGTAAACTTATTATTGTTCGGTAAAACTCACCCATATTGCCGTTTACAAGGCTGAGATAGTAACACCTGCCGCTATATCCGCCGTTTGCATTGTATCGGATAAGGTTGAATCCCGAAAAGCTTTTTTGCACTTCTATTAAAAGACGTTCAAATGTCATACCCCAGCAACTTTTGACTTCACCGAAATCAAACTCTACCCAAACGCCCTTTTGCATGGCTTTGAGCGTTTCCCCGTTCAGGCTTACGCCGAATGCGGGCATTTTGTGCGCTCCATCCGTCATGGAGTTCCAACTTGCAAGAATTTCGGCAAAATGAGCACTTCCCGCCGGATAAGAAGTTTTTAAACCGTCGGAATAAACGTTGATTTGACGTGTGCTTCCAAAATCCGTTATCACCATAAGCTAAGTTTGCGCCTGAAAAGAATTTTTATTTGCTTAAATATTCGTCGATTGCCGCAGCAGCCGTTTTTCCCGCGCCCATGGCAAGAATAACTGTCGCCGCGCCCGTAACGGCGTCGCCGCCGGCATATACGCCCTCTTTTGAGGTCTTGCCTGTCTGTTCTTCTACGATAATTCCGCCGTGACTGTTTACGTCAAGCCCTGCGGTAGTATTCTTTATAAGCGGATTGGGACTTGTACCGATTGCCATAATCACACAGTCAACGCAGATAACGTATTCGCTTCCCGCAATTTCCACAGGACGGCGGCGACCCTTTTCATCAGGTTCGCCAAGCTCGCACTTGATAACCTTAATCCCCGTAACGAAGCCGTTTTTGGGATCACGCCTGTCGTCGGGATTATTGTATCCTATTATTTCAACGGGGTTGCGGAGAATTTCGAATTTAATTCCCTCCTCCGCGGCGTGCTCAACTTCCTCTCTACGCGCGGGAAGCTCCTCCATGGAACGGCGGTAAACTATGTAAACGTTATCCGCGCCCAATCTTAACGCAGTACGCGCGGCGTCCATAGCGACGTTTCCCCCGCCGACAACCGCCACATTTTTAGCGTGCATTATGGGGGTTTGGGCATCGTCCTTATAAGCCTTCATTAAATTTGCGCGGGTAAGAAATTCGTTGGCAGAATATACGCCCTTATAGCCCTCGCCGGGAATACCCATAAAGCGGGGCAGACCTGCGCCCGAACCGACGAATACGGCTTCATAGCCGTCTTTGAAAAGTTCGTCAATTGTTATAGTCTTACCGACGACAACGTTTGTTTCAATGTCAACGCCGTATTTTTTGAGGGTTTCAACCTCTTTACCGACTATCTGTTTGGGAAGCCTGAATTCGGGAATACCGTACACAAGCACGCCGCCCGCCAAGTGCAGAGCTTCGAATACTGTCACTTTATATCCCTTTTTTGCAAGGTCGCCCGCACAAGTCAGACCCGAGGGTCCGGAACCGATTACGGCAACCTTGTGACCGTTGGAAGCGGGAACATCGGGTTCACCTTTAAAGTTGGCGTTGTGGTAGTCGGCCACGAAGCGTTCAAGCCTGCCTATGCCGACGGGCTCGAATTTAATACCCAAAGTGCACTTGCTTTCGCACTGGGTTTCCTGCGGACAGACTCTGCCGCAGACTGCGGGAAGGGACGAGCTTTGAGAGATAATCTGATATGCTCCCTCGAAATCCCCGCTCTTAATATTTGCAATAAAGTCGGGAATGGCGATATTGACGGGGCAACCCTCTACGCAGGGACGATTTTTGCAGTTAAGGCAACGCTTTGCTTCCGCAACGGCTATCTCTTCGGTGTAACCGACGGCAACTTCATTGAAGTTTCTTGCCCTGACCTTAGGGTCCTGTACGGGCATGGGGTTCTTTTTGGGTTGAAGCGCCATTCTACTTTACCTCCTTGAAGAGATTGCAGTGTTTTTCTCTTTCGTGCCGCTCGAAATCGGCATACATTGTGCCGCGCGCCATGGCTTCATCAAAATCAACTTCAAAGCCGTTGAAGTCGGGCCCGTCTACGCAGGCAAATTTTGTCTTGCCGCCAACAGTAAGACGACAGCCGCCGCACATGCCCGTGCCGTCTATCATGATAGGGTTCATGGAAACGGTTGTGGGGATATTGTAGGGTTTTGTGGTTGCTACAACGAATTTCATCATGATAAGCGGACCTATGGTTATGACCATATCAAACCGCTCGCCGCGTTCGATAGCTTCCTTCAAAGGCACGGTAACGACGCCCTGCCTGCCGTAGCTGCCGTCGTCCGTCATGATTTCAAGCTTATCCGAACAAGCCCTGAACTCCTCTTCAAGAATAAGAAGGTCTTTACTTCTGAAACCGATAATGGAATGGACCTCGCAGCCGAGCCGATGGAACTTATCGGCAACGGGAAGCGCAATAGCGCAACCTACGCCGCCGCCGACAATACAAACCTTTTTAATTCCCTCTGTGCGAGTGGGGCAACCGAGAGGCCCTACAAAGTCCTGTATGTACTCTCCCTCTTTCTTTGCGTTTAAAAGCATTGTACTTCCGCCAACTATCTGGAAGATAATTTTAACAGTGCCGGCCTCACGGTCGTATCCCGCTACGGTGAGGGGAATACGTTCGCCGTCCTCATCGACGCGCAAAATAATGAACTGACCTGCTTCGGCTTTTTTTGCGACGAGGGGCGCGTAAATATCCATCATTGTTACGGTGGGATTAAGTTCACGCCTTTTGACTATCTTATACATAGCCGCTCTCCTTCAACACGTTTTTTGATTATTCGGACGAATTTTGTAAAATAAGTAATTACATATCTATTATATACTTTGTTTAAAAAAATGCAATAGAAATAGCAGATAAATTGTTGTGCTTTTATATGGAAATTAATAATTACCGTTGGATTTATTTTAAAAGCGCGGGCTGATTGCCCGCGCTTAAATATTGATATTTTAATTATTCGTATTCCACTACGTCCGTCCATTTGCGGAGAAATTCATCCTCTTCGGGCTTAGCCTTGGCAAGGCGCGCCGCCGCAACGATGGGAATCCAACGCTGTACATATTGGATTGCCGTATCGCTCTTTTTGCAATAGAGCTTCAAATACTTGTCCCCAAGCTTATCTTTGCCTGCAAGATAGAAAAGAAGGTAGGTTGTAGCTACGTCTGCGGAGGAGTTACCCTGCGTTGCGTGCGCCCAGTCGATAACGTAGGGCGTGCCATCCGTCGTAATGATGACGTTGGAAGGGTCGAAGTCGCCATGCAGAAGATGCGTATGTTTGGGCATTGAATCAAGGCGGGTATGAAGCTCGTAACGGGTGGTTGCGTCAAGGGAAGCCGCGGAAATTCTTGCCTGCGTCTTATCCTTAAACTTATTGAGCAAGGGCACTTTTTTGGAAAGCACCGTAAGCTGTAAATCGACGAAGAGTTCTAAATATTCGTCCTCTTTTTCGGGATGGGCGTCCATAAGCGACTGCAACGTGGTTCCCTCTATATAATCGAGGATTATAGCCCAATTGCCGTCCACAACCTCTATGGATTGTATCTTGGGCACGTTGAGGTCTGTTTCCTCTACGCGCGCATGGTTCAAAGCCTCGTTAAGAATATCCGCTTTGGAATATTTTTCGTCGAAAAGTTTTATAAGTTTGTCGCCGTCGCGATATATCTTTTTATCGGCCCTTGAAAAGATAAGATTTTGTTTGTTCATTTTATATATTTCCTCCTATCAATTTTTACCGTAGTATGCGTTCAAGTACATCTGCTTGATTTCGCTCATTAAAGGATATCTGGGGTTAGCGCCCGTGCACTGGTCGTCGAACGCCTGCTCTACCATGTCGTCAAGGCGGTCAAGAAAATCCTTTTCGTCAATGCCGTAATCCTTTATAGTCTTTTTAATGCCTACTTTGGCTTTAAGTTCGTCAATGGCTTTGATAAGGTTTTCAACTTTATCGGCGTCGGTCTTGCCGCCTATTGAAAGAGCTTCTGCCACTTCCGCATAGCGGCGCAAAGTATGGGGATATGCGTACTGGCTGAACGTACCCATCTTTGTAGGAACTTCCGCAGAGTTAAAGCGGATAACCTCATCAATCATGAGGGCGTTAGCTACGCCGTGGGGCAAGTGATGGAACGCGCCGAGCTTATGCGCCATGGAATGGCACACGCCGAGGAATGCGTTTGCAAACGCCATACCCGCCATTGTTGCCGCATTCGCCATCTTTTCCCTTGCCTCTATATCGGTCTGGCCGTTTTCATATGCGGAGGGCAAGTATTTGAAGATAACCTTCAAAGCCTGCAAAGCAAGACCGTCCGTATAGTCGGTTGCCATTACGGAAGCGTACGCTTCGAGCGCATGGGTAACGGCGTCAATACCTGAAGCGGCGGTAAGTCCCTTAGGCGCCGACATATGAAGGTCGGTATCGATTATAGCCATGTTGGGCATGAGCTCATAGTCTGCAAGAGGGTATTTGACGCCCGTCTTTTCATCCGTAATTACAGCGAAAGGAGTTACTTCCGAACCCGTGCCTGCCGACGTGGGTATAGCGATAAAGTAAGCCTTTTCACCCATTTTAGGGAAGGTGTAAATTCTCTTTCTGATATCCGCAAAGCGCATTGCCATATCCATGAAGTCAACTTCGGGATGTTCGTACATTACCCACATAATCTTCGCAGCGTCCATTGCCGAACCGCCGCCGAGCGCGATTATCGTATCGGGCTCGAAAGCGCGCATCTGCGCAACGCCTTCAAGGGCGCAAGCAAGCGTGGGATCGGGAGCTACGTCGAAGAACGTGGCATGGGCAATCCCCATTTCGTCAAGCTTATCCGTTATGCACTTCGTGAAACCGTTTTTATAGAGGAAGCTGTCCGTTACGACGAACGCCTTTTTCTTGCCCATTACGGTCTTTAACTCGTCAAGGGCTACGGGCAGACAGCCTTTTTTGATGTATACTTTTTGGGGCGCCCTGAACCACAACATATTTTCTCTCCTTTCAGCGACCGATTTAATGTTAAGTAAATGCTTTATACCTACGTTTTCAGAAACGGAGTTACCGCCCCAGGAACCGCAGCCGAGAGTGAGCGAGGGCGCAAGTTTAAAGTTGTACAAATCGCCTATGCCGCCGTGAGACGATGGCGTATTGACGAGAATACGGCAGGTCTTCATTCTCTCCGCGAATGCGTCTATCCTGTCCTTTGCGGCGATAACGTCAGCATACAGCGAAGACGTATGGCCGAAACCGCCGTCCGCAATAAGTCTGTCGGCTTTATCCAAAGCATCTTCAAAGCTCTTTGCTTTGTACATTGCGAGAACGGGCGAAAGCTTTTCATGCGCAAATTCTTCGGAAAGCTCTACGCTTTCCACTTCCCCGATGAGAATTTTTGTGTTTTGGGGAACTTCCACTCCCGCAAGAGCGGCAATTTTATAAGCGGGCTGGCCTACTATCTTAGCGTTCAGCGAACCGTTTATGATTATCGTCTTTCTGACTTTGTCAAGCTCTTCACCTTTAAGGAAATAACAGCCGCGCGCCGCAAATTCCTTCTTTACCTTATCATAGATCTTATCCGCAACGATTACCGACTGTTCCGAAGCGCAGATCATGCCGTTATCAAACGTTTTGGAATGAATTACAGAGCTTACTGCAAGTAAAATGTCGGCGCTTTCGTCAAAGATTGCGGGAGTATTGCCCGCACCTACGCCGAGAGCGGGTTTTCCGCTTGAATAAGCCGCGCGCACCATGCCGGGGCCACCCGTTGCAAGAATGGTGTCGGACTCCTTCATTAAGAGGTTAGTCATATCGATGTTGGGAACGTCTATCCAGCTTATAATGCCTTCGGGAGCGCCCGCCGCAACCGCCGCTTCATAAACAACCTTGGCCGCCGCAATTGTGGAGCCCTTTGCGCGGGGATGGGGGCTGATAATGCAGCCGTTACGCGTTTTAAGGCAAATCAACGTTTTGAAAATGGCCGTTGACGTCGGGTTTGTGGTGGGAATTACCGCACCGATAACGCCGAGGGGTTCGGCGTATTTCTTTAAGCCGTAAGCTTTATCCTCTTCGATAAGTCCACAGGTTTTTACCGCCTTATATTTATTGTAGATGTATTCGGAAGCATAGTGGTTTTTAATTACCTTATCCTCCACCACTCCCATGCCTGTTTCTTCAACGGCGAGCTTTGCAAGGGGAATCCTCTCCTTGTTCGCCGCGATAGCGCATGCCAAAAAGATTTTATCAACCTGCTCCTGAGTGTAAGTGGAGAATTTTTTCTGCGCCTCCCTTACGCGGGCAATCTCTTTTTCCAGCTTTTCCACGCTGTCGCAAACATCATAATGCAACTTGAAATCCATAACTGCCTCCTTCTTTTCTTTTAGTATGTGAAATTGTATAAAATTGTTAAACTTTTTCAATCGATAAAATTATATCAAATAAATTCAGCTGTTGCAATGATACTGCAATGAATTTTTTGTGAAAATAAAATCTGTTACTTTATCACAAAATGTGAAATTGTTAAAAATTTTCAGAGATAATCATAACTAAATAAAAAGTAAAAATATTTAAACTTTGGATTTATTGGCTTGACATTATTGATAAATTACACTATAATTCATATTGTTTTGCGGACGTGGCGGAATTGGCAGACGCGCAGGTTTCAGGTTCCTGTGGGCGACCGTGGGGGTTCAAGTCCCTTCGTCCGCACCATAAGAAAAGCATAGGTTTGATACGAAAGTATTGAGCCTATTTTCTTTAACATAAAGGGTTTAATTTCCTATGTGTAAATGAATATCAGAGCCTTTTAGAGGTGTAATCAGGCACTTTTGCAGGGCTCTTTTTCTTTATATATAATAACTACGGAACGAAAGTCTTATCAACGGAACGAAAGGCATTTGTTTTGAAAAAATTTATTTCTGTCTTGATACATTATGGCAGGAGTGGACAAAAAAGACTTAATATGGTATAATAAACAGTAATTAAGCGGAGAATTGTAGTATGAAAAAGAAATTATCTATATTTGTGTCTTTTTTGTTCCTAATAATCTTATCGTTGATGTTGACAGCGTGCGGCTCTACCAAAGCAAAAACATATGGCATAGTTGCAAGCATTGGTTTGCCAGAGGATAATGACGTTTACGGCGTTTACAATTCAATTCATTCCGACACAACGACGCTTGAAGAAAACGATTATGTTTTGGAAGAAAGTAAAACTTACCATATCTTGGTTGGCTATTCTGCCGGCGGCGGTAGTCAATACCCCGTAATTAATAATCCCGAAAGCGTTGTCTTCAAATATGATACCGACGCTTTGGAAATTCAATCTGTAACTCCAAACGACGGAGAAATAAAGCATTATGCTTTGGTTTGTAAAAAAGCAATACGGTATTCGGCTATTTTAATAGAACTTGATGAATATTCTTATACTATAATCGTAAGTACAAATCAGTAATATAAATTACAATTTATCTGTGAGTTCAACTGGTACGCATTTCGTTTAAGGTGTACGCATTTTAGGTTAAACTGTACGCAAATTTTGACAAGGTGTACGCACTTTTTTCGGGGTGTACGCAAATTGTATCAAAATAGATAGTGACACACAAGTCTTAATAGCTTGAACTTCTTTATAGTAAAAAAGACGTTCGGGCTATTTTGTTTTATGAAAGAATTTTTAATGTATTGCA
>CAZQNK010000017.1:0-10511 GCA_964594955.1 uncultured Clostridia bacterium
AAAAGAAAAGCAAAATTGAACAGATTTTCAAATGAATTTATTTCAGTTTTAATTTTAAAGATAAAACGAGCAAAAAAGAAGCATTTTATCTCCACCCTCAAGTCTCGTATTACCTCAACAAAAAATAAATTGCGTGGCAATAAAGTTACTACGCAATTTATGGTTGAGGTGACGGGACTTGCCGCTTGGGCGCGGCGCACGATTGACGGCAAAAGTCAATTGCCGTCAAGTCTGCGGTAGAAACCGCAGACCTGCGCAAAACAAGTTTTGCTTGTCTCCCCTCAAGTCTCGTATTACCTCAACAAAAAATAAATTGCGTGGTAATAAAGTTACTACGCAATTTATGGTTGAGGTGACGGTACTTGCCGCTTGGGCGCGGCGCACGATTGACGGCAAAAGTCAATTGCCGTCAAGTCTGCGGTAGAAACCGCAGACCTGCGCAAAACAAGTTTTGCTTGTCTCACCTCAAGTCTCGTATTACCTCAACAAAAAATAAATTGCGTGGTAATAAAATTACTACGCAATTTATGGTTGAGGTGACGGGACTTGAACCCACGACCTTCTGGTCCCTAACCAGACGCGCTACCAAACTGCGCTACACCTCAATAACATTATTTAAAGCAAAGTATGTGCTTGAATACAGCAGATATTATTATACTTGAAAATATAAAAAAAGCAAGCCGTTTTTAGTGCTTTTCGAAAAAAATTTTACAATATAATATTTACAAAATTTATCTTGCATGATATAATATACGCACTATGCTTGAATTACTTGTTTCGGTTGTTCTTTCCGGAATTTCACTTTCAATGGATGCCTTTGCAGTTTCTATCTGTAATGGTATGGTCTATAAGGATTTAAATAAAAAAAAGGCGGTTTCTATGCCGCTTACCTTTGGACTTTTTCAGGCTATAATGCCTATTATAGGATTTTACGTTGGGCTTGCATTTCTTTCCTATATTGAAGCTTTCGATCATTGGATTGCTTTTGCTCTTCTGTTGTTCATAGGCGGGAAAATGGTGGTGGACGGCATTAAAGAATTGCGTTCTCCCGAGGAAGAGTTAAAACCTAAGCGTTATTCCTATCCCGAAGTTTTTGTTCAGGGAATAGCCACAAGCATTGACGCGCTTGCGGTTGGGTTTAGTTTGAACACTTTACTTAACATTCCCGAAATCACTAATATGCAGGCTTGGGCTTGGTTAAGCGTAGGTATAATCGGTGTTATTACTTTCGCAATAACGCTTGCAGGTGTTATTATCGGTATAAAAGTAGGCAAGCTTTTCAGAAAAAAAGCTTGCGTTGCGGAAATTATCGGCGGACTTGTACTGATAGGTATAGGAGTCAAGATCCTTGTTGAAGGGTTGCTTTAATTTCTTTTATAATTTTATCGTTGCCGCACTCGATTTTACTTAAGTTGAGTGCGGATTTTATTTTTTTATCATTTAAAAGGACATATAAGGCTTCGGTAAGCGATTCATCGTCGGTTTCACTTTCTTTAAGAACGGCACACAGTCCCAAATGTTTAAAATATTCAGCGTTTTCAATTTGATCCCCGCGGCTTAATTTGTTTTCAAGCGGGATAAAAAGTGCAGGGATTTTAAGCGCAATAAGTTCGTTAGCGGTATTCGACCCGCAGCGAGAAACGGCTGCGTCGGCACATGCGTAAACAATCCCCATATCGTCCGCAAATTCTATTTGTTTATAACCGTAAATATTGCAGTCTGAAAGATTGCCTTTGCCGCATATATGCAGGATATTATAATCTTTACAGACTTTCGGCGCTATATTTCTTATATGCGTATTTATTTTTACGGAACCGCTGCCGCCGCCGAGTACTAAGATCGTCGGGCGCATATCAAGACCCAATTTTTGGCGCGATTCAAGTTTGTTGTGTTTAAAAATAGTTTTGCGCATGGGTGACCCTGTGCAAATTCCGTTACTGAATTTTTGTGCGGCAGAGGGAAAGGTGGTAAGTATTTTTTCGCATTTGCCCGCAATAAGTTTATTTGCAAGTCCGACGGTTGCGTCGGATTCATGGGTAATTACTGGAATATTTCTTTTTTTAGCGGCAACGGCAGGTGGAAAGCATACATAGCCGCCCTTACAAAACAAAAGATCGGGTTTTACTTCATCGAGAATTTTTCCTGCCTCGCTTATGCTTTTCAAAATCTTGAACGGCAGTAATAAATTGCATAAAATCTTTCCGCGCACAAGTTTAGCGGCGTTAAATTCATAAAATTTAACATTGTTTTTACGGCAAATAATTTTTTCTATTCCGTCCGTACCCATGTATAATTTTTTATAATCTTTCAAATCTTCCATTATGGCAAGATTGGGAATGACGTGTCCGGCGCTGCCGCCGCCGCAGAACATAATACTTTTCATACCGATAATATATTTATTATTGTTCCGATTTATGAAATTTAAAAGCTGCAGGTGTTAAATTCCGCAGCTTTCCTTTTAATTTATTTTGTCTACAATATAATAAATAATTTCGCTTAGTTGGGATATAACTGTTTTATGCGGAATTTCTCCGTCGGAGCGTGACCATTTAAGATAGCAATCTATAATTCCAGCAGCGGCAAAAGTCATAGGGTATACGGCGTTCGAACGGGTTGGCTCTTCAAATAAATACAATGCTTTTTCAGCAATAATCAGCCTTAATTATTATAAACAATCAATTATAGAACAATACAATTATTTAATCAATTAAATCTTGACATATTCCTGATTTAGAGGTAAAATAAAATCATGGCATCAGAATATATAGTGGCAATGTCCGCTTTAGGCGTTTTTGTGTTATTGTTATTGATAAGTGCAATAGCGGCATATCGCAGGAGAACGGCGGAATTTGAAAGCCGAAAACTAATTGAAAAAATGTACTCCTCAGATAAAATCAAAAAAATGGAGTATGATTTTGTTGTTTACGATAAAGAAACCGAAAGGATTATCGCAAACAATGAACATATAGGCAGCCAGATGACTATCGAGGAAATAGTGGGGGACGGCAGATTGTTCGATAAAATAGAAAGCGAGGGTATTGAAGAAATTACCGGCAATTATAAGCCTGAATAAAAGCAAAGTGCGCCTAAGATTACTTCGGCGCACTTTAAGATAATTTACTTATCCGTTCAATTGAAATTTCATAACAAGCTGTCTGTCGCCAAGCGGTTTGGATATTACAAATCCGCCGTTTTCAATAATAACTTTTTCCTTGAATTTATATCCCAGAATACCCGCTTCGCTTGATATTTCGTGGGTTCTTGGGTCAACAGTGTAAGGGCATCTGAAAGAGTGTTTTTCACCGTTTTCAGGCTTAAAACTTACTTCAAGCTCTCTACCGTCTAAAAAGGTGATGGTAATAAAATCATATTCATCCAGCAAATCATCGCCGCCGAGCCGCGCTTCTATACATCTGTATTGCGCAATGTAAGGTTTTGTAATGGATTTTATAGAGCCGTCTGAGGCCATGGCGCAGGCAGGCAAAAACAGTATAAAAATTAAACTGCAACATAGCAAAGAAATAAATAAGGTTTTATTTTTCATGCTTATATCTTGCGCAAAAATATTTAAATCATAATTTTTTGCAAAATTTTTTGGAAAAATGCAACCATTTAATAAACTTTTTAAAATAAAACGCCCTCTTGCCGTATGGCAGAGGGCGTTTTATAATATTATTAAAATGTTTTAAGCTTTACCTATGCTGCCGAAGATTTCCATCTTTTCCTTAACCGTTTCTTTTATGGCCGCGCAACCGGGGGCAAGCAGTTTGCGGGGATCGAAGCCTTTTCCTACAAGATCTTTGCCTTCTTCAATATACTTTCTTGTAGCTTCCTGGAAAGCGAGCTGACATTCGGTATTGACGTTGATTTTAGCGACGCCGAGCGAAATTGCCCTTTTAATCATATCGGTGGGAATACCCGTGCCCCCGTGAAGAACGAGGGGCATATCGCCGACCTTTTCCTTTACGGCGGCAAGCGTTTCAAAGCTTAACCCTTCCCAGTTTGCGGGGTATTTGCCGTGAATGTTGCCTATACCTGCGGCAAGCATTGTGACGCCCAAATCGGCAATTTTTTTGCATTCTTCGGGGTCTGCACATTCGCCTTTGCCGATAACGCCGTCTTCTTCGCCGCCGATAGCGCCGACTTCGGCTTCAAGGCTCAAACCTTTTTGCTTACAAACTTCAACAAGCTCGGTTGTTTTTGCAATGTTTTCCTCGATAGGGAAATGAGAACCGTCAAACATAATGGAAGAGAAGCCCGCTTCAATACATTTATAGCAGCCTTCATAGGTACCGTGGTCAAGGTGAAGAGCCACGGGAACGGTTATCTTCAATTCGTCAATCATGGCGGAAACCATAGCGGCTACCGTCTTGAAACCTGTCATATATTTGCCTGCGCCTTCGGAAACGCCCAATATTACGGGTGAACGCAATTCTTCCGCCGTCTGCAAAATGGACTTTGTCCATTCAAGATTGTTTATGTTGAACTGACCTACGGCGTATTTACCGTCCCTGGCCTTTTCAAGCATTTCTTTTGCCGAAACCAAACTCATAATAACCTCCGCAACGATAATAATTTTTAGTAAATCGTTATACAATAAGTATAATGCAAAAGATATGAAAATTCAAGTCTATTTTAAAAAATATTTAATAATTTCATATAAACTGAGATTAAAATTTTTCGTAATAGTCAATAACCTTTTATAAATTATATTTTACGGCTCAATCGCACCATTTTATGTAAAAGATGTTGACTTAGCAGAATATTTTTGTTATAATGTATTCGTTAAAATAAAACTTAATTTATAAATTATTTAATTCGGAGGAATTGATTCTATGGCAAATGTAAAAGTTGCAATCAATGGATTCGGACGTATCGGCCGTCTTGCATTCAGACAGATGTTCGATGCCGAAGGTTACGAAATCGTTGCAATCAACGATCTTACCAGTCCCAAAATGCTGGCTCACCTTCTTAAGTACGATTCTGCTCAGGGCAGATATAAGTACTGTGATTCCGTTGTTGCGGGAGAGGATAGCATTACCGTAAACGGCAAAACTATCAAAATCTATGCGGAGAAGGATGCCGCAAACCTTCCTTGGAAAGAACATGACGTTGACGTTGTGCTTGAGTGCACAGGCTTCTATTGCTCAAAGGAAAAGGCTTCCGCTCATATCGCCGCAGGCGCTAAGAAGTGCGTAATTTCCGCACCCGCAGGCAACGATTTGCCTACGATCGTTTACAGCGTAAACGAAAAAACTCTTACGTCTGCAGATACGGTTATTTCTGCGGCAAGCTGCACAACCAACTGTCTTGCACCCATGGCCGATACCCTCAACAAGCTCTGCAAGATCAAGAAAGGTTACATGACCACTATTCACGCATATACGGGTGATCAGATGGTTCTTGACGGTCCTCACAGAAAGGGCGACCTCAGAAGAGCAAGAGCTGCTGCAGTCAATATCGTTCCCAACTCTACGGGCGCGGCAAAGGCTATCGGACTTGTTATTCCCGAACTCAACGGCGTGCTTGACGGTTGCGCTCAGCGTGTTCCCGTTCCCACCGGTTCGCTTACACAGCTTATCGCAGTCTGCGAGGGCGAAGTAAACGCACAGGCTGTTAACGACGCTATGAAGGCGGCTTCTTCGTCATCTTACGGTTACACCGAAGAGGAGATCGTTTCCAGCGATATCATCGGCATGACATATGGTTCATTGTTCGACGCTACACAGACAAAGTGCATGTCTCTTGGCGATGGCACAACCCTTGTAAAGGTTGTATCTTGGTACGATAACGAAAATTCTTACACATCTCAGATGGTAAGAACAATCAAATACTTCGCAGAATTGAAGTAATTATTATAAAAGGAGTCCGACTTTGTTCCGACTCCTTTATATTTAAAAAGATGAAAATAAAACCGTCCTGCCATTCAGGCAGGACGGTTTTATTATACGTTAAATCTGAAAAGCACAACGTCGCCGTCTTTTATGACGTAATCCTTACCTTCCGAACGTACTTTGCCTCTTTCGCGTGCTCCCGTAAGTCCGCCACATTCCAATAAAGTCTGCCATTCTACGACTTCCGCGCGTATAAAGCCTTTTTCAAAATCGCTATGAATCTTCCCCGCCGCCTGAGGAGCTTTGGTGCCCTTTATAATTGTCCAGGCTCGCGTTTCTTTCTCGCCTGCCGTAAGGTAGGAGATAAGCCCGAGAAGGGAATAGCTCTTTTTAATAAGTCTGTTTAAGCCGCTTTCTTCAAGTCCGAGCTCTTTAAGAAACATTGCACATTCGTCGGGAGGCATTTTTGAAAGTTCTTCTTCTGTCTTGGCGCATATAACAAGCACTTCGCTGCCTTCCGCGGCGGCATAAGCCTTGACTTTGCGCACGAGCTCTATTTCATCGTCGGGCTTACCCATGTCGAATTCCGATATATTCGCCGCATAGATTACAGGTTTATCCGTGAGCAGAAACAGATTGTCAAGATAAGGTTTTTCGTCTTCCGTACATTCGAACAGACGGGCGGATTTCTCTTCCGAAAGGAATTTTTCAAGTCTTTCTAAAAAGGCATACTCTGCGGCGGCTTCTTTATTGGCTCCGCCTCGCGCCGTGTTTCTGATTCTGTCCTGGCGCTTGTTTACTGCCTCTATATCGGAAAGAATGAGTTCAAGCGTTATGGTCTGAATGTCTGAAATAGGGTCAATTTTATTGTTCACATGTGTTATATTTTCGTCCTCGAAACAGCGCACAACGTGTACAATCGCATCACATTCCCGAACGTGCGACAGAAATTTATTTCCCAGCCCTTCGCCCTTTGAGGCGCCTTTTACAAGACCCGCAATATCTACAAATTCGACAATGGCGGGGGTTACTTTTTTACTGTCGTATAGTGCGGCAAGCTTGTCAAGCCTTTCGTCGGGAACGGCTACTACGCCAACGTTTGGTTCTATCGTACAAAAAGGGTAATTGGCTGCCTCTGCGCCGGCATGCGTTATTGCGTTAAAAAGGGTAGACTTGCCCACGTTAGGAAGCCCCACAACACCTAATTTCATTTTGGATCGTCCTTAATTATTTCTTTCCTATATTATAATATAAATATCAAAAATAATCAAAACAAATATGCGTTGAACTTGCTAATTTTTACTTCATATGTTAAAATGTTTTTGTTTAAAAAGGAGAGAGTAATGGATTATAAACGTCATATAGCAGATAAAATTAAGATTGATGGAGTAGATAGCGGGGAAATTTATTCTTTGATTGCCCTTCCTCCTAATTCCGGAATAGGCGATTATGCGTTGCCCTGTTTTAAATTTGCAAAAATCATGCGCAAAAGCCCGGCGTTAATTGCTGAGCAGCTTTGCAGTGAATTTAAATGTGATGATTTTATAAGTGAAGTTTCGGCTCTTAACGGTTATCTCAATTTTAAAGTAAATAAAAAAGGTCTTACGCGCAACGTAATAGAAGAAATTCTTGAAAAAGGGGAAAAATACGGTTCGTCGGATATAGGCGTCGGTAAGACTATTTGTATAGATTATTCGTCTGTTAATATAGCTAAGCCATTCCATATCGGACATCTGTCGACGACGGTTATAGGCGGTTCGCTATATAAAATTTATAAGTTCCTCGGTTACAAAGTCGTTGGTATTAACCATTTAGGAGATTACGGAACGCAGTTCGGCAAACTTATCAGTGCGTATAAGCATTGGGGAAACAGGGAGGATG
Source organism: uncultured Clostridia bacterium (assembly GCA_964594955.1). Taxonomy (GTDB): domain Bacteria; phylum Bacillota; class Clostridia; order Christensenellales; family Borkfalkiaceae; genus Coproplasma. The sequence continues at coordinate 7,716 of CAZQNK010000017.1, forward strand.
TCGAAAAGGACGGCATTCATGCCATAAACGATCTATATGTACGCTTTAATAATGAAGCGGACGAGCAGATGGAGAGTGAAGCGCGGGAGTATTTCAGACTTATAGAAAGCGGCGACAAAGAGGCGAACGAGCTATTTGAGTGGTTCAAATCTTTGACTTTGAAGTATGTCAATTCAATATATGAAAAGCTGAATATTACGTTTGACAGTTACGCAGGGGAGCGCTTTTATACGGATAAGATGCAACCCGTCATTGACGAATTGCGCGAAAAGAAATTGCTTACAGAAAGCAACGGTGCGCAGATAGTTGACCTTGAACCGTACGGAATGCCGCCTTGCCTTATTTTGCGTTCGGACGGTGCGTCTCTTTACGCTACGCGGGATCTGGCTGCGGCAATTTACAGAAAGAACACTTACGATTTTTATAAATGCCTGTATGTTGTCGCATATCAGCAAAATCTTCATTTCAGGCAGTTCTTCAAAGTGTTGGAACTGATGGGCAAGCCTTGGGCAAAGGATCTTGTTCACGTTGCTTACGGTATGGTTTCTCTGGAAGATGGCGCAATGTCCACGAGAAAGGGTAAGGTTGTCTGGCTTGAGGACGTTATTAATAAATGCGTCGAAAAAGCTTATACGGTAATCGATGAAAAAAATCCCGATCTTGAGGATAAACATTCAATAGCCCAAACGGTCGGGATCGGAGCCGTAATATTCGGCGCGCTGTATAATAGCAAGATTAAGGATATTGTGTTTTCATACGATAAAGTTTTAAGTTTTGAAGGTGAAACAAGCGTTTACGTTCAGTATACTTGCGCCAGAGCAAATTCCGTGCTTTTAAAATATGGTGAAAAGGAAGTATTTCCTGCAGACTACACTCCCAATGCGCAGGAATTTGAAGTTATAAAATCTCTTGCCTCGTTTTCCGATACGGTGCGTGATGCAGCGGAAAAATACGAGCCTTCTTATATAGCCCGTTATGCAGTAGATCTTGCTCAGAAATTTAATAAGTTTTACATCGATTGTAAGATTCTGGCGGCGGAAGGGGATGAAAAACAATTCCGTTTAGCTTTAACGCGTGCAACTTTACAGACGCTGAAAAATGCGCTTGCACTTTTGGGAATAGGTGTACCTGAAAGGATGTAATGATGATTAAGGCCGTAATATTTGATCTTGACGGAACGCTTCTTGATACATCTCGCGATATTCAAAGGGTTTTGAACGGTTCGCTTGAAAAATTTTTACTGCCTTCCCTATCTCTTGAAAAGACTCTTGAATTTGTCGGTGACGGAGCAAAAAAGCTTATTGAGCGTGCGGTGGGCAATCGATTGGATTTAATAGATGACGTGTATGCCGATTACATCGTTAATTTTGTAATTTGTGACAATAATTTGACTGAACTCTTTGATTATGAAGATGAAATACTTAACAACTTTAAAGAGGCGGATATAAAACTTGCGATCGTTTCCAATAAGCCGCAGGGAGCGGTGGATCGTGTTTATGCAAAATTTTTGTCAAAGTACAATTTTTGCGAAGTACTTGGCCAGACAGAGTACTATCCATTGAAGCCCGATCCTGCGTCCACTTTGGCTGTTTTATACAAACTTGGGGTTGAAAAGGAAGATTGTTTATATGTCGGTGACGGTGACGCCGATGTTATTACTGCAAAAGCGGCGCAACTTAGGTGTATTTCGGCGCTTTGGGGGTTCAGAAGCCGCAAGCAGCTTGAGGCCGTAGGCGCAACTGAATTTGCTTTAAATTTTAAAGAACTTGGGAAAATTGTACTAAAATAATTTGATTTTCACAAAAATTTTATATTAAAATAATTGATATCGTATCTTATTTATGATACAATAAATGTGCGCTTGAGGAAAGCGAAAATATTAAAAATTCAGGAGTATTTTAAATCATGAAGAGATGTGTAGTTTGTGGTGAAATCGTAGAAGATGATGTAGAAGTTTGCCCCGTATGCAAAGCAAAGAAATTTGAGCCTATTGCTGCAGATGAAGCTTCCAAGTTCGCTTGTGAGCATGTAATCGGCGACGGGCAGGTAGAAGATGCAGAGATCATGGAAGGACTTCGCGCTCATTTCAACGGCGAGTGCACAGAGGTTGGCATGTATCTTGCTATGTCCCGTGCGGCAGAACGCGAGGGCTATCCTGAAATTGCGGAAGCTTTTAAGCGTTATGCTTATGAAGAAGCTGAGCATGCGGCAAAATTTGCAGAACTTCTCGGAGAGGTTGTAAGCCCTTCCACAAAGAAGAACCTTGAACTTCGCGCTGCTGCAGAAGCAGGCGCTTGCGAAGGTAAATTAGCAATTGCTAAACGTGCAAAACAGCTTGGTTATGACGCTATTCATGACACCGTTCATGAAATGGCTAAAGATGAAGCCCGTCACGGAGCAGGCTTTGCCGGTCTTTTAAAGAGATATTTTAACGACTGACTTGTTCCTTAAATAAGTTGAGCGGCCGAAACAATTCGGTCGCTTTTTTCATATAATAAATTATAGTCAAGGGGGAAAACCTTTGGCTCAGCTTAAGGATAAAAGGAAAGATATACAAATGTGCAATACTTGTAATTGCGGTTGTAGCAGTCTTTTTGAACTGCTCTTCGGTAGAAATTCTTGCTCTTGTAACTCTTGCTCATCGTGCAATAATGTGAGAAGCGGTTGCGGTAACAATAATTGTGGCTGTTATGATGCATATTATGCCGCTCAGTATGGACTGACCTCTTGCTGCTGTAATATATGCGGCAATACAAGGAGTTCTTGCGGCAACGATTCCTGCGGTTGCAATTCCTG
>CAZQNK010000017.1:10611-27383 GCA_964594955.1 uncultured Clostridia bacterium
TATGCGGCAATACAAGGAGTTCTTGCGGCAACGATTCCTGCGGTTGCAATTCCTGTAATAACCGAAGAAGTTCGTGCGGCTGTAACTTCTGCTGCAACTGAATAAGATTTTGCGGGTATTCCTTCGGGAATATCCGCATTATTTGTATACCGTCTGAGTTATTGCAAAAAATAAGTATATGCACGAAAAATTTCGTTATATTGTAAACACATATAAAAAATACTCCGACAAGCGCTATTCTACAATTGCGGGCACTTTGGTCTATTTTTTGCTTATGTCTATAACGCCGTTTTTTCTGTGGTTGACCCTTGTGCTTGGCAACGTTGATTTTAAACAATTATTTTCGTTGGAAATTTTTGACGGAATAAGACCGCTTTTATCTTATTTGAAACAATCTGCGGAAAGCGCTGCGGGCGGCGCCGGTATTGTATTACTTGTGACTTCTCTGTATTCTTCCACAAATTTTTTCTTTCATTTAAGAAGGAGCGGGGAAATAGTTTATGACAGCCCGAGAGTAAAAGGCGGAATAAAATTAAGATTAATTTCACTGCTTCTTATCGTAATATTAATAGCGCTGATTGCCGTACTTGCTGCTGTGGCTTTTGCGGGTTCATATGTTTTGGAGCAGTTCCTTCCGGCTTGGCTGTCTGATAGTGTGGCTTTAATATTTGTAACTGCCGTAGCATTTGCCGTTGCTTTGATACTTAACATTTTTGCATGTCCATATAAAATTAAAATGTCGGAAGCTTTAAGCGGCAGCCTGCTTACAACCGAGCTCTGGTTGATTTTTTCAATAGGATTTGCAATTTATCTTGGCTTTGCCAATCCCGAAAAATTATATGGGCGGATCGCGTCGGTAATAATATTCCTGTTGTGGGTATATATAATGATGTGTTGCTTCGTGGTTGGAATGATAAATAACGGAAGTTATATGCAGAAAAAACGATACAAAAAATTGTTGTAAAAACGCGCGGCTTCTGCCGCGCGTTAATTTTAATATTTTATTGAACAGGTAACGGCAAGCGCGCCGGGGCCTATATGGCATGAAACGCTGAGGGAGAGGGGATCTACAAATTCGATTTCAATATTGGGGAAAGCCTGTTGAACTTCCTCCTTAAATTTTAAAATCTCTTCATAGTTATCCGTGTGCGCCAAAGAAAGCACCATTTTGCCTTCGGCAACCTCTTTTGCAAATCTATTTTCAAGGTCGTTTTTTATTGCTTTTATCATTATCGTTTTTGCGTCGGCAACTTTTCTGGTTTTAGCAAATTGGTCAAGTTTAAAACCTTGAATTTGTAAAACAGGCTTTATTTTCAATAGAGTGCCTATCGCTGCTACTGCGGGGGTAAGTCTGCCGCCTTTTCTAAGGTATTTTAAGCTATCCACCATGATGTAAATACTTGAAGACATCTTGGTTTCCATTAGCCATTTGTAAATTTCTTTGGCGGATTTGCCTTCTTTCGCCATCGCAATGGCGTCGTAAACGCTTCTTCGCTGAGTTACGGAGATTCTTTGGTTGTCTACCACAAAAACCTTGCCTTTGAATTGTTTTTCCGTCTGGGCGTAGTGGGTAAGAGTGTTGCATGTTTCGGATAACCCGCTTGACATCGGAATATAAATTACCGAATCATAGGTTTCCAAAGCTTTTGCCCAAATTTCACCTACGTCGATAGGATTGGGTTGAGAGGTGGAAACGCTTGCGTCCGCTTTCAGTTTTTCGTAAAACTGTTCTTGGCTCAATGTTAAATCTTCATAATATTGTTCTCCGTCTATCAAAACGGGCATGGGTACAACGTAAATGCCCAGCTCTTTAGCTGCGCTTTGCGTAATACCACTGTTACTGTCTGTAATAATGGCAGTCTTCATATTAAATTGCTCCTTCGGTTGGTTTTATTATTATAAACACAATTGGTAAAATAGTCAACAATGTTTACCTAATTGTCTAAAATTAAAGCTCTGCAATAGTTTCTATCTCCACAAGCGCACCTTTGGGAATGTCTTTAACGGCAACGCAGCTTCTTGCGGGTTTGGAGGTGAAGTATTGCTCGTAAACAGCATTAAACTGCGTAAAATCGGCAATATCTGAAAGGAAGCAAACGGTTTTAACCACTTTATCTATGGAAGAACCGGCCGCTTTAAGAACTTCGGTGATGTTTTTGCATACTTGGTGTGTCTGAGCGGCAACATCATTTGCTTCAATGTTCCCGGTCGCGGGGTTTACGGGAATTTGACCTGACGTAAAGACAAATTCTCCGCAAATTTTTGCTTGCGAATAGGGTCCGATGGCCACAGGAGCTTTTTCAGTATAAACTGTTTTCATGTAATACCTCTTAAATAAGTTTAAATCCGTGTTCATTAAGTTTATTTTTGATTTCTTTTATATGTTCAAAGTTTCTTGTTTCTATATCGATTTTTAAGTAACAACCGTTTATATCGGAGCCCTCGTTTGATCTTTCATGCAGAACGCCTGTAACGTTTCCTCCGCATTCAGCAATAATGGAAGAAACTTCTACAAGCTGCCCCGGTTTATCCATAAGTTCAAGTTTAAGCGAGCATGTCCTTCCAGAAGTGAGTAGACCTCTGTTAATTACTCTGGAAAGAATAGTAACGTCAATATTACCGCCTGAAATAAGGCAACATACATTCTTGCCGTTGATATCGGGTATTTTCCCGAACATAACGGCGGCAAGCGATACTGCGCCAGCTCCTTCGGCAATCATTTTTTGCTTTTCTATCAAAGACAAGATTGCTGTGGAAATTTGCTCATCCGTCACGGAAACAATGTCGTCAACGTATTTCGAGCATAGCCCGAATGTAAGGGCTCCGGGTTCTTTTACGGCAATTCCGTCTGCAAAAGTTGAAACGGAGGGGAGTGCGGTTATTTTTTTGCCGTGCAGCGAATTAAGCATGCTCGGCGCGCCGGCAGCTTGTACGCCGTAAACTTTTATTGTCGGATTGAGTGATTTAACTGCGAAAGCAAGTCCCGAAATTAAACCGCCTCCGCCTACGGGAACTACAATAACGTCCACATTTTTAAGTTGGTTAAGAATTTCCAGACCTATTGTAGCCTGTCCCGCAATAACGTCAACGTCGTCAAAAGGGTGAATAAAAGTGTAACCGAATTCTTCACGCAATCTTTCAGCTTCGTTGTGTGCGTCGTCATAAACTCCCGGGACGAGAATTACTTCCGCTCCGTAGCTCTTCGTTGCCTCAACTTTTGAGATGGGCGCGCCGTCGGGCATGCATATTTTTGCGTCTATTCCGAATTTTTTAGAGGCGAGAGCAACACCCTGCGCATGGTTGCCCGCAGAACATGCGATAACGCCTTTTTCTTTCTCCTCATCGGTAAGCTGCGATATTTTATAGTAAGCACCGCGTACTTTAAACGAGCCTGTAAGTTGAAGATTTTCCGTTTTTAAATATACGTTGCAACCGATTTCTTTAGAAAGCGTAGGGGAGTGAATTATATCCGTTTCCCTGATGGCTTCCCTAAGAACGTATTGTGCATGATAAACTTTATCTAATGTAAGCATAAATATCCTGCCGAATTATTTTATATTTATTTAATTATAATATTTTAGCCCCGCAATGTCAAGGAATATGCCTTACGGCTTTTTTATGCCCCCAATAAAATCATAGATAAATCAGCGTTACGGACGTATGGGGTTTAATTAAATACTTTTTTAGAATCAGACTTTTGTGTATAGTCAGCGCTTGTTTTGGGCAAGCGTAAACACATTTTAAACAGCGCGTGCATTTTAAGTTTGTATGACCGTTTATGATTGCTTTAACGGGACATATTTCAGTACATATATTGCAACGGTTGCAGTCTGAATTTCTGATAATTTTTAATAATAATCTGCTTCTGAACGACGGTAAAATTCCCGCAAACGGAGTCTTTCTTCTCTTAGAAATTACTACATATTTCGGATTTAATATGCGCTCTATAATTTCTTCGGGCAATGTAGCCGAGAATATTTCGTCAATGTTATATGTGTGTTTTGCCGGAATATAAGCTGCCGCTACGATATTTTTAATAAGTAAAGAGGCTTCATAAAGAGCGTTTCCCGGGTTAGCTCTTCCGTATGTGGCTATAAGCGCAGTATACTTTGCGGTAATATTTTTTAGTATCGGCTTTAAAGGTATAGGTACGCCCTGGCAGTGAACGGGGAAAACGATGACGGCTTTATTGAATTCCGCTTTTCCGTGTACACAATTTATATCATAAAGATTGTAACCCAATCTGCGCGCTAAATCTTCCGCAACAAGCTTGCTTTGCCCTGAACAGGAGTAGTATAAAACTGCGTTCATGGTTTAAGAAATTCCTTCATAATATTACATTCGTACGGCTCCTCGAAGGTAAATCCCAAAGAATTTTTCATTTCACGAATGGCCTGTTCACGCGTTATGTTCCCGTCGCGGCAAGCTATTGAAATTTCGATTGCGCTGAAAGGGATCATAGTACTACGCATGTCATAATACCTTGCAAATTGCGAATACTCCTTGCATTTTTCAATTTTACAGCTTGTATGCAGCCCTTTATCGGTATCTTCAGGAGGAATCCAGCCACATTCGTTTATAATCAATTCCTTGACTTTTGTCCAATCATATTTTCCGTTGCTGATTTCGTCAAAGTCAATTTGAACGAAAGCCGGGATATTGCCTGAACGTGATGACCGTTTAATGCTCTTTTTCAAAGGTTCGGTTATATTTGGCACGGTATGTATGGCTTCCGTGACGTTTTCGACAAGCTTATTTTCATATCCCGCAAATTTTGCGAATTTATTTGTGCCGTATGCAAGTTGTTTCATTGTTGTAAGCGTATGAAATTGCCCGCGCTTCAAAGGAGGGTGTAAAGTAATAATCCTTCCAAGATTAATGAAAAAATTAAGTATACGGCTGTCCTGAAATTTATATGCGATTACGGGCGCCATACGGTTAAAATACAGTCCCGCCATTTGTGCAGGCTCATTGCCGGCGATAAAATATGGGATTTTCTCTTCAACCAACGTCGGATAAAACAGAACATATGCAAGTGAAGGACAGGCGCAGGTATTTTCGCTGAGCGAATAAAGCTTGTCATAGATGCTTTTAAGATCGTCTCGCGCTATAAATCTTGTCAAAAATTCTACGTTGTCAAAATGTTTTTTTGCGTGCTCAATACTTTTTAAAGCGCTGTCTGAAGCATATGGAATTATCCAAGTCAGTGCAAGTACTCTTAATTTTTTTACCTTGGCAAGATAATACAATAAATAAGTGGAATCCTTTCCTCCTGTATAAAACAATGCTACGTCAAAGCGCGATTTGTTACTGTGAGGTATATCGTGTATCAACGGAACGACGCTTTTTAGATCTTTTGCAATACTTTTATCGGCGCACATAGGGCATAGACCGTTCACATCAAATTCTATTCCCGCAATAATGAAGTCGTTGGCACAGCAATTTGAGCAGAATTTTGCTTCTGAAAAAGAGCGAGGCGTGCGCTTTGGTTTTACATTACTTACGGCGCCTTCCGAAATAACTTTTCTTAATTTATTAATTTGTTTTTCGGAAAGTTCCGCAGGCAATATTTCTATAATTGAAGCCTGTGTTCTATTTAATTTTATTATATTTTTGTTGAGCTTGGCGCCCATTCGCATGCCGTAATAGACAAGTTTTTTCCCGTCAAGCTTCCAACGGTTTTGTAAGTAATGCATATTAATTAATGCGGCGCGGCAAATTTGTGCCGCGCCGCGTAAGTTGATTATTTAATTTCTCTTATCCAACCATCGGGTGCGGCGATTGTTCCCATTTGAATACCCGTAAGCGTATCGTACAGTTTTTTAGTGATTTCACCCATTTTCTCCATGCCTGAAGGAAAGGCAATTTCTTTGCCGTGGTCATAAATTTTTCCTACGGGCGAAATAACTGCCGCAGTGCCGCAAAGTCCGCATTCGGCAAAATCTTTCAGTTCGTCCAAACGTACGGGGCGGTGTTCAACTTCAAGCCCGAGATATTTTTCCGCTACATAACAGAGAGAACGGCGGGTTATGGAGGGGAGAATACTGTCAGATTTAGGCGTAACTACTTTTCCGTCCTTAGATATAAAAAGGAAGTTCGCTCCGCCCGTTTCCTCAACGTAAGTGCGGGTGGCGGGATCAAGGTATAAGTTTTCATCAAAGCCTTGATTGTGCGCGTCAACTATGGCATGTAAACTCATGGCATAGTTTAATCCCGCTTTTATATGCCCCGTACCGCGGGGGGCTGCCCTGTCAAAATCGCTTACTCTTATTGTTATCGGCTTTGCGCCGCCTTTAAAATAAGGTCCGACGGGTGTGGCAAATAATCTGAACTGATATTCCATTGCGGGCTTGACTCCTATAACGGCGGATGAGCCGAACATGAAAGGTCTTAAATAGAGCGTTGCGCCGCTTCCGTACGGAGGAACATAATCTTTGTTAGCCTTTACAACGCCGTCAACCGCATCTAAAAATCTCTCTTGAGGGAAAGCGGGCATCTCCAATCTTTTCGCAGATTCAACCATGCGCTCTGCATTCAAATCGGGGCGGAAAGTGACAATTCTTCCGTCTTTGGTCGTGTAAGCTTTCAATCCTTCAAAAACAGTTTGCGCATATTGAAGAACGCCTGCACATTCCGTCATAACTATTTTATCGTCTTCTGTCAGTTTGCCTTCGTCCCATTTTCCGTCTTTAAAGTCTGAAACATAGCGATATGGAGTTTTTACATATCCGAAGCCGAGTTTATCCCATTCCAAATCAACCATTGGTAAATTCCTTTGTTAATTTAATTATTTCTATAATTATACAACCGCAGGTCAGTAATGTCAAACGTGTGCGTTGACAAATTTACGGCAAGGTGTTAAAATAAATTTAACAGGAGTACTATGTCAGAGATAACGTCTATTGAACCGCAGAAAAAGGATAAAACCCGTTGCAACATATATATTGACGGAAGATTTTATTGCGGGATTAAACTTGAAGTCGCTATAAAATACCGCCTTAAAGCCGGCATGCAGATTGAAAAGAATAAACTTGATGAAATACAGCTCGAAACGGAAAAAAGTCAGGCGCTCGATAGGGCCATGACTCATCTTTCCGCTTCAATGAAAACAAAGAAGCAGATTGTTGATTTTCTTTTAAATAAAGGCTATACGCAAGCCGTTGCGGATTATGTGCTTGAAAGGTTGGAATATTATTCGCTTGTGGATGATCGTGCTTATTGTCGTGCTTACGCCCAAAGCGCGAAGGGTAAGGGTAAGCGCGTCATTGAAAACGATTTAAGGAAGCGCGGCGCCGAACAGCAAGCTATTGAAGAGGTTTTGTCTAAATTAACTGAGGACGGTGAAGAAGCCTGCGCATTGCTGTCAAAATATATGCGCGGTAAAGAAATTACAAAGGAAACGCTTTATAAAGGATTTAAATATTTGCTTTCCAAAGGCTATGAATATGATACGGCCAAATCGGCAATTGAAACCATCGGGTGCGGCGATGAAGATTATTGAGCTTGAAGAGGTAGATTCTACAAACGAATATTGCAAACGCGTGGATTGCGGTGAAGATCTGATAGTAACCGCGAAGAAGCAAATTTTAGGCAAAGGAACAAAGGGCAGGTCTTTCGCTTCAAACAATGGCGGACTATATATCTCCGTCATGAAGCATTATTCTGATTTTCCGTCGTCAAGGACTTTTGAAATAATGATTAATTCCTGCGTTGCGGTGTGCAAAACTTTAACTGAGTTCGGCGTTAATCCCGTTATCCGTTGGGCAAACGATGTTTTAGTAAACGGGTTGAAAATTAGCGGGACGTTGATAGAAAACAGTTTTTCCGGCGAAAAAATAATGCGTTCCATTGTTGGCATAGGTGTTAACGTAAACAATATTTTGCCGCCTGAATTGGACGGTATTGCAACGTCGCTCGGTAAAATATCAGGTAAAATTATCGGATTGGAAAGCTTCAAAACCGCCATTATATCGAATTTGAAAAAGGAATTTACCGTTTCCGACTATAAAAGCTATATGCCCTGGTTGGGCGGCGAAGCTACTTTGAGCATATCAAACGACGTTGTGAATGTGCGGACGATTGACGTTTCGGATGACGGCAGACTTGTCGTTGACATTGACGGTAAGGTCGAAAAAATCAGTGCGGCAGAAGTTTCGCTAAGATTGTAAGGGGTATATGAAATGTTAAGAGTTTTAACTAATTCACAGATGCGTAAAGCGGATGAATATACTATTAATATAAAGGGTATTCCCTCCGAAGTACTCATGCACCGTGCGGGCATTGCCATTGCCGATGAAGTTGAAAGGGCATATTTACATCAAAAAGCCCAAAGCGTCCTTGTTGTTTGCGGAACGGGAAATAACGGCGGTGACGGCTTTGTTTGCGCCGAAGAGTTGAAAAAGCGCAATATTGCGGTAAAAGTCTTTGCGATAGACGGAAAATTATCTGCCGATTGTGCCCGTGAAAAAGCTGTTTACAGCGGAGAATATTCCGATATAATTGCAGGAGATATTATAGTTGATTGCATCTTCGGAACGGGGCTCGGGCGCGATGTTACGGGGAAATATGCCGATATTATAGCCGCCATAAACACTGCGGGCGCTTATGTAATTTCCGCGGATATTCCCAGCGGAATCAGCGGTGATAGCGGCATGATTCTCGGTTGTGCCGTACGCGCAGATCTGACAGTTGCCGTCGCCGAATATAAAATCGGCCATTTTCTATCGGACGGGCTTGATTATTGCGGTGAAATTGTTAAGAAAGATATAGGCATAGCATGCCCACGGACCGATTTTGCGCTCGTTTACGAAGAAAAAGATTTAAAGCAATTTTTCCCCGAACGCATGCGCAATTCACATAAAGGCACTTACGGCAGCGCAAATATTCTCGGCGGCAGTGAAAAATATATCGGTGCGGCGGCGCTCGCCGTAAACGCCGCATTGCAATCGGGTTGCGGATACGTTAAACTTACTACCGCTAAGGAAGTAAAATGCGCACTTGCGCCCGTGTTCCCACAAGTTATATATAACGATGATTTCGAGCTTAATGCCAATTGTATTGCCGTGGGTTCGGGGTCAGGAATAAGTTTAGAGCTTTATAAAAAAATAGAATACATTCTTTTGAATTATCGCGGCACGCTGATAATAGACGCCGACGGATTGAATTCGCTTTCGGAATACGGAGTTGAAATATTAAAACGTAAGGAGTGTAGCGTAATTATAACCCCTCACGTTAAGGAGTTTTCCCGTCTAACTGGAAAGAGCGTCAGTGAAATACTTTCCGACCCGATAAATATTGCACAACTTTTTGCGCGGGATTACGGTATAACGGTCGTGTTGAAAAGCGCGGCAAGTATTGTTTGTGACGGTAGCCGTACAGTAATCAACGTAAGAGGGAATACCGCGCTTTCCAAGGGCGGCAGCGGAGATATGCTCACCGGCTTTATGTGCGGTTGCATTGCACGCGGTTTAGCTCCGTTCGATGGCGCGGTGTGTGCGGCGAATGTGCTTGGAATGGCTGCTGAAATTTCTGCAGAACAAAAGACGGAATACTGCGCAACTGCTGAGGATATCATTAAAAATTTATTTTTTTCGGTCAAACGCTTGACAGAGTAATTTCTGTCTGCTAAAATATGATCGTTGGAAGGGAGTAGTTATAAGGCAAGCCCCGTCATCACAGCGCAACCGCTCGGGGTTTGACACCGTTATTGATTCGGTAACAAGACTTTCGGCTTAAAGGAATTTAAGCTGGGAGTCTTTTATTTTTCCCGTTTCGGCGAATAATGTATAAAGAGGTGTTTTTTATGGACGGCGCAGGAAAAGCGATACTTGAAATATTTTTATTGATTATAGGTTTCGTCTTGCTTGTAAAAGGTGCCGACTTCTTTGTTGACGGAGCTTCAGGCATAGCAAAAAAGCTGAAAGTTTCTACGTTTATTATCGGCGTTACGGTTGTCGCGCTCGGTACAAGCGCGCCTGAAATGGCGGTTACCGTGGTTGACGCGTTCAGCGGTGAAGGGGATTTGATTCTCGGAAATATCCTTGGCAGTAATATTATTAATATATTCCTTATTCTCGGCATTTCGGCGGTAATTTGTAAGCTGCCCGTAGAAAAGACTACGCGCATGATCGATCTTCCTTTCCTCGTTATTGTAAATGCTTTACTTGTTCTTCTCGGTTGGCTAAGTTCCGATCTTGCTTGGTGGGAGGGGCTTATACTTATTCTGCTGTATGCGGCTTTTATGGCGTATAATATAGTGCTCGCTACAAAGCAGTCGAAAGCCTGTCTTGAACAGGCCACCGCGGTTTCGGTTGCCGGCGGCGACAGTACGGCTGAACCCGAAGGTTTTCTTGCTAAACTCGGCGCATGGTATGATACCATGAAATCAAAAGTTTGGTTTCTTATAGTTATTACCCTCGTAGGACTTGGCATGGTCGTCGGCGGCGCTCAGCTTGTAGTTAATTCCGCACAATACATAGCGGAAGAGCTGTTCCGTATCCCCGCCGAAATAGTTGCGCTTACAGTTGTTGCATTCGGAACTTCGTTGCCTGAACTTGTGACTTCCGTTTCCGCCGCGAAAAAGGGGGACGTAGGTATTGCAACGGGCAATATAATAGGAAGCAATATCGCGAATATTCTTTTGATAGGCGGACTTGGCGGATTATGTTCCGGTAGTGCAGGGTTGGTTTTCTCAACGGAAGCCATTATAAGCGGAATGGTTTCTCTGTTTGCCGCAATTCTTATTTTCGGTTTTTCTTTCGGAAAGACAAAAAGTCTGGGCAGAATTGCCGGAATAGTAATGCTTGTTTGTCTTGTTGCTTATTACGGATTTATATTCCTGAATTATTATCTGCTCAACCTTTATTGATGAATTCTGTTTTAAAAATTTACTTTTAAACTGAATAGAGTTCATGCGTGTTGTCAACAATAATTGTAAGGCAGTACATATAATAAAGTATACCCTGCCGAAGATGAGGTTGATATGACGATTAAACGCGGAGAACTCTATTATGCCGATTTGTCGCCGGTAGTGGGAAGCGAGCAGGGCGGGGTTCGCCCCGTACTCGTCGTTCAAAACGACGTTGGTAATAAATATTCGCCTACTGTTATAGCGGCGGCGGTTACAAGCAAAATTAATAAGGCGAAATTGCCCACTCATATTGAATTGCCGTCGTCGGCATATGGTTTGGCTAAAGATTCTGTAATTCTGTTGGAGCAGATAAGAACCCTTGACAAACGCAGATTGAAAGAAAGGATAGGCGAACTTAATGAAGCGACCATGTCAAGGGTGGACAGGGCGATCCTTGTGAGTCTGGGCTTTGTAAAATAATAACGGTAATTTATAATATACGGCGCGGAATTTATCCGCGCCGTATATTTGCGGCATTTTATACATTCTTATTTTTCTTCAATTTCACATTACTTGTTTGACAAATATCCGACTTTAATATATTATATCATATATGAAGAAGCTTAAAGTAAATATCGGCAAAAAAAGTTTAATTCTCATTGCGGTTATCGCCATACTTATTTTTGTTGATCTTATTACAAAGTATTTTGCGAAAAAGGACGTATGGTCGCTTATAATTATCCCCGGATTTGTCGAAATAAACGGCAGCGTAAATAATAATCCGGGAGTTGCATTTGGTATGCAACTGCCTTCGCCGGTGATTATTGTCATGACGTGTATTATGCTTGCGGCGTTGATTTTTGCATTTATTATCCTTCCCGATCGTTTTACATTATTGAAAGTTGCAATATCCATGGTCACTGCGGGGGCAACAGGCAATCTGATTGACAGATTTATGTACCGCAGTGTGCGTGATTTTTTCGGGCTCAATATGTTTGGAATGGTGTACTGTAACTTTGCTGATTTTTTTATTGTCATAGGTACTGTAATAGCCATTATAGATTTGCTGTTTTTGAATGAATGGGCGCTTCTGCCTTTGACAAAACGCGCAAAAGAAGCCCATGCCGCACATGAAAGTGGGCAAAAAACGGTTGAGGATAATCAAGGCGGGGAAGAAGATAAACCTGATGGAGAATAAAATTCTGACGGCGCGCGCCGCCTATGCCCGTGCCGATATTTTTATTTCTGAAAATACGGATATGACCAGATCGGCAGTTAAAAAACTGTTTGAAAACGGATTTGTTACACGTGACGGAAAACCGTTAAAACCATCTGCGGCTATAGCAGAGTGTGATAGTATTTGCGTCACATTGCCGGAGCCGGTTTCTCTTGCCGCAAAGCCGGAAGATATCCCGCTTGATATAGTTTATGAAGATGACGATATAGCCGTAGTAAATAAGCCGCAGGGCATGACCGTTCACGCGGGCAACGGGAATTATGAAGGCACGCTTGTAAATGCTTTGCTTTTTAAACTCAATTCGCTGAGCGGAATAAACGGCGTCCTGCGTCCCGGTATTGTTCATAGAATCGATAAGGATACTTCGGGGCTTCTTGTGGTTGCAAAAAACGATAAAGCGCATTTAAGTCTTTCGAAGCAGATTGAAGAAAAAACTTGCCGCCGTACCTATATTGCTCTTTTGGAGGGCGTGATGAAAGATGAGAGCGGAAGGGTGACTACATATATTGGCAGAAGTCCGCGCGACAGGGTAAAAATGGCTGTCGTTCCGCCCGATAAAGGCAAACTTGCAATAACCGATTATACGGTATTAAAAAGGTATAAAGATTATACGCTGTGCCGCTTCGACCTGCATACGGGCAGAACCCATCAGATTCGGGTGCATGCAAAATATCTTAACCATCCCGTCGTCGGGGACGAAGTATATGGCGTGAAAAAACAAAAGTTTAAACTTACAGGACAACTTTTGCACGCATGGCAGTTGACGCTGACACACCCTGTTTCAAATAAGGTTATGACTTTTGAAGCGCCGCTCCCCGATTATTTCAAAGAAGTGCTTGAAAAGCTTGATAATGAATATTAATATAATCAGGAGGAAACCGATATGTCAAAAAAGAACAAAAAGAAAGAATCGACGCCCGAAAAGGAAAAGCATGATATTACAAAATTTTGTGCGTTCTGGGGGTTGGCAATTGTAGCCGTTTTATTTATCGTTACAGGTATTTTGACCCTTTTGGGCAGATATTTTGAAATTAATACAACTGTTATAAGTGTATTCGATACCATAGCAAAAGTCGCATTACTTATTGCCGTGGGATTGCCCGCTTACTCTTATGTAAACAGAAAAGGAAAAAATTGGCAGATTTTCTATTGGATTGCGCTTCTTATCTATGCTCTTGGCGTAGTGTTCGGAGTTCTAAAGTTTTAATGATATAAATTAAAATTGAAAGCAAATAGGGGAACGTGCATTCGTCTGTTCAGTTATTTTATTAATTTGTCAAAAGCCGCAGACTTTTTATAATGGCTGCGGTTTTTCTTTACAAATAAAACAAAATATTTTATAATATGAACCATGGCAAATCCTTTGATAGCAATAGTCGGCAGGCCAAACGTAGGCAAAAGTACTTTTTTCAATAAGGTCGTCGGCAGAAAAATTTCAATAACTGACGACAAACCGGGCGTCACCCGTGACAGGCTTTATGCAGACGGCGAGTGGGGAGGCAGAGCGTTCACAATAGTTGATACCGGCGGCATAGAGCTGAAATCCGACGACGCCATGTGGCGGGAGATAAAGCGTCAGGCGGAGGTTGCAATTGATACGGCACAAGTAATACTCTTTTTCGTGGACGGAAGGGAGGGGCTTACTGCGTCTGATTATGACGTGGCGGATATGCTTCGCCGTAGCAAAAAACCCGTTATTTTGGTTGTAAATAAAATCGACGATTATTCCGAAGAAAAGGTTTTTGAATTTTATTCGCTCGGTTTGGGTGAACCTTACGCCGTTTCCGCAGAACACGGAACGGGAATAGGCGATGTTTTGGATGAGGCGGTTTCTTGGTTCGGAAAGGGCGAAAAAGCTGAGGAAGATTCAGTAAAAATCGCCGTTGTAGGCAAACCAAATGCCGGGAAGAGCAGTCTTGTAAACAGATTGCTTGGATTTGAGCGCACCATCGTTACGGACATTGCGGGAACCACGCGCGACGCCATAGATACAAAGTTCAGATATGGCGGTAAGAACTATACCATCATAGATACGGCCGGTATAAGAAAAAAGAGCAAGGTTGAGGACGATGTAGAATATTATTCCGTAATGCGTGCTTTTGACGCGGTGCGTAGAGCGGATGTTTGTATGTTGGTGGTTGATTGCGTTGAGGGGCTTACCGAGCAGGATACTAAAATTATAGGATATGTCCATGAACAGGGCAAGCCTTCCGTAATTGTCATGAATAAGTGGGACTTGATAGAAAAGGACACTAATACAATCAATAAATTTGAAGATAAGTTAAAAGAAGATCTTAAATTTATGGATTATTTCAAGTCCGTTTATATATCAGCAAAAACGGGACAGAGAACTGAAAAGCTGTTTGCGCTCATAGACGAAGTTTACTCGCACGCACAATTCCGTGTTGCGACGGGAACTCTGAATGATCTTATTTCGGATACGGTGCGGGCAAACGAACCGCCTTCATATAATGGCAGAAGGCTTAAAGTTTATTATAGTTCGCAAGTTTCCGTAGCTCCGCCGACGTTTGTCCTGTTTGTGAATTCTACCGAGCTGATGCATTTTTCATATGAACGGTTCTTGGAAAATACTTTGCGTAAAAATTTTGATTTTTCAGGTACGCCCATAAGAATAATAATAAGGGAGAAAGGTGAAAATGAGAGAGCTTGACCCCGTTTATTATTGGTTTTTTCTGCTTGCGGCGGTATTGTGCTATTTGATAGGCAGTTTTAATTTTGCGGTACTAATTTCAAAGATTAAAAAGCGCGATATACGTTCACAGGGCAGCGGAAATCCCGGAACAATGAACATGACCCGAACTTTCGGCGTTAAAATAGGAATTATAAATTTAGTTTGCGACATCGTAAAGGGCGGAATCCCTGCGGTTGTTGCATGGATTATTTATAAGGATTATTATTTTGCGGGTACCACCGTTGCCGTTGCGGATTTTATGCGATATTTCTGCGGCATGTTTGTAATTATCGGGCATATATTTCCGATTACAATGCACTTCAAAGGTGGCAAAGGGATTGCTTCCACTATAGGGCTTTTCCTGTTTGCCCTGCCCTGCGAGGAGTGGTGGTATTTTCCTGTGGCATTATGTGTGCTTGCCGTAGTTATCGTCTATGTTATTTTCTTTGAACTGGGGTCAATCGGCTCTCTGGTTGGCGTAACATCTTTTTCGGTTTGGCAGGCGGCGCTGTTCGTTACTCGCTATTTCGATGTTATAATGAATGTCTGGGTAATTGCAATGCTGTTGATTATTCTTGTAATTAATTTGTTGACCTGGATAGCGCACCATAAAAACATATATAAACTTCTTGCGGGAGAAGAGCATAGAACTAAAATAAGAAAAAGACATAAAAGTATATAAAGTTAATAAAAAAGAAAACCCCCGTTCCGTCAAAAAAACGAAGCGGGGGTTAAAAATAACCAAAATAAGCTAAAAAATTTTGAGTAAAAAGAAATATTTTACAAAATTCGACAATAATATATAATTTATTTATTATTATTTAATGAATTATTAATAATAATCGCTTTACTTCTCGGTTTTTGTATTGTATAATAATTCTATCGTAAAATCGGGGAGGAAAGAATATGACTAAGTTAGCTGTATTTGGAAGCAATGAGGAATTTATAGACGAAATCCGCAGCTATGCGGAGCAGGCAGGGTTGCAGGTTTGCGCGGAAAGCACGAACGGCAACAGGGCAGTGGAGCTGATAGAAAGTACAAAACCCGACGCCGCAATAATAGATCTGGTATTAAGCGGGCTGGACGGGTTTGGCGTGCTGGATCATGTAAAGCGCGCTAATTCCGGATGTAAGGCAATAGTGGTATCAGGTATCGCGGACGATAAGACGGTAAGTTCCGCAATATCACATGGGGCAAGCTATTTCTTTGCGAAGCCCGTAACGCCTGTAAACGTGGTGGAGCGGATAAAGGATATGACGATAGGAACAGACGGCCCGTCAAACGTAGCAAAGCGGCGTCCGTCTACGATTGAAGAAAAGATAAGTTCAATCTTTACAACGATAGGAATACCGCCGCACATAAAGGGATTTGTCTATCTGCGGGAAGGCATAAAGATGGCGGTGAGCGAACCCGGAATAATCAATCGGGTAACAAAGGAGCTGTATCCTCGAATAGCGGCGAAGTACGAAACATCGTCAAGCAAGGTAGAGCGCGCAATACGTCACGCAATAGAAGTGGCGTGGAACCGCGGAAGGACGGACGCAATAAGCGCGGTATTCGGAGCGAGAGTATACATAGGCAGCGAGCGTCCCACAAACAGTGAATTCATTGCACTTGTGGCTGACAAGCTTATACTCGAATCGTTGGAATAATTTCTGCCATAATACCGTAAAAAATTAAAAAGCACTTTTGAAAAAGTCTATAAAATCCTCATCCCCGACCCGCAGTTTAACGCGGATCGGGGGCTTTCTTGTATTAAGTAAAGAGCCAAGTTATTTATCAACTTGGTCCATTTTTATTATAACATTATTCAGTTGTTTCGTGAATTTGGTCGCTTCGGCGTTTCTTTATTTTTTAGTCCATAATGATAGTCCCCGAGCTACTCTTTTATTTCAAAGTTACTGTTTCGTTGTTCTTTTGATTATCTCGATAAATTGAAATTTATCGCTCTTAGATTTTACCTTTATAATACCGTTTAATAAATTCCGTCATA
>CAZQNK010000018.1:0-2776 GCA_964594955.1 uncultured Clostridia bacterium
TTATCGGAAAAGCGAAAAAAAGAACGGGCGCTTGCCCGTCTTAAATCCCTATACCTGTATGCCGATGCGGATATGCCGCAAACGGAATATTTTATCGAACGGAATAATTTGCTCGACAGTCTTAAACAAACGGACGCTCGTTTGGAAGAACTCGAAAAAAACGCTGCCGGCCTAACGTCTATCAGCGACGCAGACTTTATGGCGAAAGCGTCGTACTTCATAATGAGCCGGCAATTACTTACAAAACGGTATGTAAACTTCGATACTTTGATACGTCAGTTAGACCCGAAAATCATCAAAGATTTCATAAATTCTGTCGTAAAAAAAATTGTAATTCTGGACGGCAAAATCGTCTCGATTTTCTTCAAAAACGGAATAGAACACAAATTCTTGTACGAATAACCAATACAACTGAACACAACATATTGTGTTATAAGACCGCAAGATTAGTCTTTATCTACTATATCTTGCGGTTTCTCTTTATCGTCGTCGATCTTGTCTACAATCAGCATCGCGTCGCCAAAGGAGAAGAACCTATACCTCTCCTCCACCGCCGTTTTATAAAGCGATAAAATTTCTTCGCGACCGCACATTGCGGCGACAAGCATTATAAGCGTGCTTTCGGGCAGGTGAAAATTAGTAATTAACGCGTCTACGCATTTGAATTTATAGGGAGGATAAATGAATATCGAAGTATTGCCGCTGCAAGCTTTTACAAAACCGTTTTCGTCCGCGACCGTTTCAAGCGTACGCACCGACGTTGTGCCTACTGCGATTATCCTTCTTTTATCGCGCTTTGCCGCGTTTATGATTTCCGCCGCCCGTTCGTTCACTTCATAATATTCCGAGTGCATTTTATGGTCGGTTATTACGTCCTCTTTGACGGGGCGGAAAGTGCCCAGCCCCACATGAAGTAAAACTTCGGCTATTTCAACGCCCATGCCGCGGATTTTGTCAAGAAGTTCGGGCGTGAAGTGCAACCCCGCCGTAGGCGCCGCCGCAGAGCCGTCCGTCTTGGCGTACACCGTCTGATAGCGGTTTTTATCCTTTAACTTTTCCTTGATGTAGGGCGGCAACGGCATGGAGCCGACTTTATCGATAATTTCCTCAAAAACGCCGTCGTATTCGAAGCGCACCACACGCTCGCCGGAATCGGTCACGCCCTGTACGGTGAGGGAAAGCTCTTCCGAAATTTTAAGCCTTTTGCCCACCGTGCACTTTTTGCCCGGGCGGACAAGGACTTCCCAAGTATCTATATCGAGGCGTTTCAAAAGCAAAATTTCAACCGCCCCTCCGTTCTCCGTATGCGCGTACATGCGCGCTGGCAAAACTTTTGTATTATTTATTACGAGCACGTCGCCCTTTTTCAAATAATCGATGATATCGCGGAAAATGCGGTGTTGGATAGTTTTTTCCGCCATGTTATAGACCAATAGTCTTGAACTGTCGCGCGGTTCCGCGGGGGTCTGCGCAATCAGCTCGGGCGGCAATTCGTAATAGAAATCGCTCTTTTTAAACTGCATATCAATCCTTGTTGAAAAGCGAAAGCTGTTCATTCTGCTTTTCCGTAATCGTATAACCTAAATGTTCGTAACCGCCGCGAAGTATCATTCTGCCGCGCGGAGTGCGCGCTATAAAGCCGAGTTGCAGAAGATAAGGTTCGTAAACGTCCTCTATCGTGCCCGCGTCCTCGTTTATGGTTGCGGCAAGCGTTTCCAGCCCGACGGGTCTGCCGTCGAATTTTTCTATCATGGCGCGAAGCAACGCCCTGTCCACTTCGTCAAGCCCCAGCTCGTCCACTTCCATTTTCTGCAAAGCGTATTTAGCGTCCTCTACCGTAACGGCAGAGTTGCCGCCGACGGTGGAAAAATCGCGCACGCGCTTTAAAAGTCTGTTGGCTATTCGCGGAGTGCCGCGCGAACGGCGGGAAATTTCGGTTGCCGCGCCGTCCTGTATATCTATGCCGAGTGTGCGGGCGCTGCGCAACACTATTTCTTTAAGTTCGTCGGGGGTGTACATTTCAAGGCGGCAGACTATGCCGAACCTGTCGCGCAGGGGATTGGCTATCATGCCCGCGCGCGTGGTTGCGCCGATAAGCGTGAATTTTTTGAGGGAAAAGCGGATATTCCTCGCGCTCGGACCCTTACCCACGATAATATCGAGGGCATAATCTTCCATAGCGGAATACAGAATTTCCTCAACGCTGTGGTTGAGGCGGTGTATTTCGTCGATAAAAAGCACGTCGCCGTCGTTCAAATTCGTGAGTATCGCCGCAAGGTCGCCGCTGCGCTCTATCGCGGGCGCGCTTGTAAGTTTGAGCTGACCGCCCATTTCGTTGGCGACGATATGCGCAAGAGTGGTCTTACCAAGACCGGGCGCGCCGTACAAAAGAACGTGTTCGAGAACTTCGCCGCGCTGTTTTGCGGCGTTCATATACACTCTTAAATTTTCCTTTACCTTACTTTGACCGACGTAAGCATCGAGCGACTTGGGTCGGAGGACGTTTTCTTCGACGTCATACTCGCCCTTTGTGCTTTTAACTAATCTGTCCCCGTCGTTTTCGGTATAATCTTCATCGTCGTCGAAGAACATAATTATTTTTTACCGCCTTTTTCCTCTTTTTGCTTTTTTACTTTTTAATTCCCGCTATCAGTACTGCGTTGCTATGCGCTTACGCGACGTGCTTCGCACGAGTCGTATTCGCCCTTTGTGCTTTTAACCAATCTGTCCCCGTCGTTTTCGGTATAATCTTCATCGTCGTCGAAGAACATAATTA
>CAZQNK010000018.1:2876-26596 GCA_964594955.1 uncultured Clostridia bacterium
AATCTGTCCCCGTCGTTTTCGGTATAATCTTCATCGTCGTCGAAGAACATAATTATTTTTTTACCGCCTTTTTCCTCTTTTTGCTTTTTTACTTTTTAATTCCTGCTATCAGTACGGCGTTGCTATACGCTTACGCGACGTGCTTCGCACGAGTCATACTCGCCCTTTGTGCTTTTAACTAATCTGTCTTCTCCGTTTTCGGTATAATCTTCATCATCATCAAAGAACATAATCTTTACGCAACCTTTAATCTTTTACTTAAATCAATTGCTCTACGCTTTCCCACAAATCACATTCCTTTTAACGCGACCATGATAATCTCTTCAAGGTCTTTCGCGCCCTGTTCGCGCGCGCGGGAAATGGCGCGCATGCTTTCCGCACGCGTAAAGCCGAGCGTCATTAACGCGACTGCGGCGTCCTCGTCGCCGTCGGAAGCGCGAACGGCGGGCGGAACTCCGTCTTGCGTCTGTTCGGCGGCGGTCACTTTTTCGCGCAAATCCAAAATAATGCGTTCCGCCGTCTTTTTGCCCAAGCCCTTTACGGCTGTCAGACGCTTTACGTCGTTAGTGGCTATGGCGGCGGCGACCTCTCCCGCGTTCATGGACGAAAGAACGGTTATGCCCATTTTGGGTCCTACGCCCGAAACGGAGACGAGCTTTAAATACATCTCCTTTTCTTCGGGCGAGGAAAAGCCGAAAAGTGTCATTCCGTCCTCCTTGACCTGCATATACGTGTACAGGGCACCCTCTTTTTTGCCCGAAAGTTCATCGTAAGCGCTGCCTGAAATAAACGCTTCGAAGCCTATTCCCGAAGCAGTTTCTATAATGACCGCATCGGGCTTTAAATCCAAAATTTTGCCTTTTATATAACCTATCATAATTACCTACTACAATACGAAAACGCCGAAAAACTATTTTATGCCGAACATCTTGCCGAAGCGCGAGGTGTGCGCGTGACACAGCGCGACCGCAAGAGCGTCCGCCGCGTCGTCGGGGCGGGGTATTTTCTGCAAATGCAAAAGCGAAGTTACAACGTGCATCATCTGCACCTTATCCGCCTTGCCGTAACCCGTAAGCGACTGCTTTATCTGGTTCGGGGTGTATTCGTACAGTCTGCCGCAATATTTTATGCAAGTGAGCAACATAACTCCCCTTGCGTGCGCGACGGGTATACCTGTGGTGATGTTCTTTGAAAAAAACAGTTCTTCCACCGCTATTTCGTCGGGCTTGTATTTATTGAGTATTTTATTTATTCCCTCTTCCAGCATGGCAAGGCGCACGGGCAGGCTTTCGTCCTTGGGGGTCAACACAACCCCGTAGTCCGCGGCGACGGTATCGTCGTTCTTTAATTTTTCCACAACTCCGTAGCCCATTGTGGCAAGTCCCGGGTCAAGTCCTAAAATTATCACTGCTGTTACCCTTAAAAAGTTGCTTAACGCCGAATTTTCCTTTATAATAATATTGTAATTTAATTAAACAAATAAGTCAACTTATTAAAGGAATACAAAATGAGCATTAGCGGAAAACTTTGGGCGGGAAGATTTGCAGGCGGCACTGCAAAAAACGCCGACCTTTACAACGATTCATTGCCCTTCGACAAATATCTTTGGCGGCAGGACATAACGGCTTCCGTGGCGCACGCAACAATGCTGGGCGAATGCGGGATAATTTCCGACGAAGAGAGCAAGAGCATACAAGCGGGACTTGAAAGCATTTACGCCGATATCGAAAACGGAAAAATCGAAATTGCGGGCGCGGAGGATATACATTCCTTTGTGGAAAACGAACTTGTAAACCGCATAGGCGACGCGGGCAAAAAGTTGCATACTGCGCGCTCCCGCAACGATCAGGTGGCGACGGACTTCCGTCTTTACGTTCGCGGATCGTTTGCGGAAACAAAGGCGGAGCTTATAAAACTTGTAAATTCAATTTTAAAGCTTGCGGAAAGCGGGCTTAAATACATTATGCCCGGATACACCCACCTGAGAAAGGCGCAGCCCATGTGCGCGGGGCACTTCTGGTGCGCGTATGCGGAGATGTTCATGCGGGATATCGACAGAATTTCACAATCGGCGTTGCGCATGAACGTTATGCCGCTCGGCAGCGGCGCGCTTGCGGGGACTTCCTATCCCATAGACAGATACCGCACGGCGGAGCTTTTAGGGTTTGAAAAGCCCTGCGACAACTCGCTTGACGGGGTTTCCGACAGGGATTATGTCTGCGAATACCTTTTCGACGGTTCGCTTATTATGTCGCACCTGTCGAGGCTGTGCGAGGATTTAATTCTTTATACGACCGAAGAATTCGGATATTTTGAAATTTCAGACGAATATTCGACGGGCTCATCCATAATGCCGCAGAAGAAGAACCCCGACATTCCCGAACTTATGCGCGGAAAGACGGGCAGGGTATACGGACACCTCATGGCGATGCTTACCACGCTGAAAGCCATTCCGCTTGCATACGACAAGGACTTGCAGGAGGACAAGGAGGGATTTTTCGACGCGGAAAAGCAAGTTATATCCAGCGTGGCTATAATGGCGGAAATGCTTGAAAACGTCTCTTTCAGACCCGAAAAAATGAAAAAAGCCGCCGAGGGCGAATTTTGCTGCGCTACGGACGTTGCCGACTACCTTGCAAAGAAGGGCATGCCGTTCAGAAACGCGCACGCCGTAACGGGTGCGATAGTGCGCTGGTGCATTGAAAACAGACGCACTCTGCAAAACATGACTGCCGAGGAATACAAAAAATTTGACGGACTGTTCGGGCCCGACATATGCGAAGTTGTAAAGGGCAAGAACTGCGCGGACGCAAGGACTTCTTTGGGAGGGGCCTCCTCCGCCTCCGTTAAACAGAATATCCGTTCTATAAAAAAGAGACTGAAAAAATTTCAAGATTGATAATTTTTAAATATGAAAATCCGCCTGCCCGTCAACTCACGGGCAGGCGGATTTTAAAATTTATATCAATAACGAAATAATAGCAACCGCCGCTTTACGCTTTACGCTGATTTATAGCTGATTTATATTTTATAACTTTCCGCCAGCTTTTTAAACGCAGGCACACTGCGCTCTATTACTTCCGGCGCGACGCAATACGATATGCGGACGTATCCCGGGCAGCCGAAGTCGTCGCCCGCAACGATAAGCAGCTCAAACTGTTTTGCGCGTTCGGCAAAGGCTTTTGCATCGGGCTCCATAGACTTGACGAACATATAAAACGCGCCGTCGGGCTTTACAACCGTATAACCCAGCGCGGTAAGCGCCGAATACAGCCTGTCGCGGTTCTCCTTGTATACGGAAATATCCGAAGTTTTATCGTACACCTTTTTTACAAGCTGTTGAAAGAGGTTGGGCGCGCACACAAAGCCGAGCGCCCTGCCCGCGCCGCAAACGCCTGCGTATACTTCGGAAAATTCTTCCATTTCATTATTGACCGCAATATAACCTATGCGCTCGCCGGGGAGCGAAAGGCACTTGGAATAAGAATAGCAGACAATACTGCGCGCGTAGCGGTTCATTATATAGGGCACTTTTATATCGCCGTCGAAAACAAGCTCGCGGTAGGGCTCGTCCGAGATGAGATAGACGGGATTGCCCGTCTTTCCGGAATGGGTATTTAATAGCTTTGCAAGCCTTTCAATCTCTTCCGCGCCGTAGACCACGCCCGACGGATTGTTGGGCGAATTTATTATAACTGCCTTGGTTTTTTCAGTAAGGGCGTTTTCAATATTGTTTAAATCGAGCCTGAAAGTGCCCTCTTGCGCCTTTACCGCGACAAGTTTGCCGCCCGCGTGTTCGACAAAAATACGGTATTCGGGGAAAAACGGGGCTATGACGATGACCTCTTCCCCGCTATTTAAAAGCGCGTTTAAGGTTATGGTAAGCGAAGCCGCCGCGCCGCACGTCATGTAAAAACAGTCGGCATTGAGCGAAGTATTAAAACGGGCGTTGGTGTAGTCGGCAAGGGTTTTTCTTACGGAATAATCGCCCTGCGCAGAGGTATAGCCGTGCAAAATTACGGGGTCGTAAGTATCCACGATTTCCTTTATGGCGGCGGAGACTTCCGCGGGGGCGGGAACGCTGGGATTGCCGAGCGAAAAATCAAAGACGTTTTTATCGCCTATTTCGGCTTTGCGCTTTTTGCCGTATTCGAACAGCTCCCTTATAGAGGAGCGGACTTTGCCGAGTTGTACGTTCTTTTCATTTAACATGAGCAGATTATATCACAAATCGGCGCGTTTGACAAGGGGTAAAAGCAAATTATAATACAATAAACGGTAATTTCCGTTAAAATTTTTTGTAAAATTCACTTACGAAAAAAATTTTTTTGTGCTATAATTTATATATAATATGGCAAATACGGCGGGCAATGACCGATTTTTTCACGGCAGTTGCCCCGCCGTTTTAGCGTATAAAGAGTTATGCGGAGTGTGAAATTATGGTTAAAGTGGGCGAAACGGTAAAATACGGGGCGTACGGCGAGTGCGAAATCTGCGACAGGAGAGAGGAATTTCTCGGCGGCAGGTTGAGGGAATTTTTCATTTTAAAGCAGAAAGAAAATTCCGCCGCAACCATTTATGTGCCCGTGGAAAAGTCGTCGGCGTTCAAACAGGTGAAAAACGCCCTGACGGTGGACGAAGTTAAGGCGCTTGCCGCCTTGGACGGGGAGTTTGTCAATTGGAAGGACGACGATAAAACGCGCGATTTGAAATTCAGACAGGCCTTTGAGCGCACCGACATCGAAGAGATAGCGGGCATTTTGAAAAACATAATTGCAAGGCAGAACGAATTGAAAGCCGCAAGGAAGAAAATGCGCGCGACCGACCTGAACGCCGCCAAAATTTGCGAGCGTATTCTTTATGACGAGCTGTCGCGCTCTATCGACGTGAAGCCCGAGGAGATTACGGCGCTTATAACGGGACAGATAGAACCAAAGGCAAAATAATAAATTAAATAGCGAACGCCGCCCGTGCATTTAATGCACGGGCGGCAATATTTAAATATTTTTTAACCGTCAACCCGTTAAGTCCTTGCGGAAGGTTTCCATTATCCTGTTTTCCATGCGGGATATCTGCACCTGTGAAACGCCGAGCATTGCGGCGACTTCGCTTTGGGTCATATCACGGAAATAACGCAATATTATAACCTTTCTGTCCCGCTCGCAAAGCCCTTCTATTGCTGTTTTTAATTGAAGTCTTTCTATTATCTCTTCCTGTCTGTCCTCTACGGGGAGTTTATCTAAAAGCTCCTGCCCCTTTTCATCCTTATACTCGCCCTGACTGTATATCGAAACGGGCATATGAGAGGAACCCATGGTAAAAACCACCTCGCTTTCAGGCATCTGGAACTCTTCTGCTATCTGCTTTACGGTAGGCTGGGCGCCGTGCCGCGCCGAATAAATTTCTATAAACTGATTAATCTTTTTCGCAGTGCCCTTTATTGCGCGCGATACTTTAATACTGCCGTCGTCACGCATGAAGCGCTTTATCTCACCCGCTATCATCGGCACGGCATATGTGGTAAAACGCACGTTGAAACTTTCGTCAAAGCCGTTTATTGCCTTTAAAAGTCCCATTCCCGCAAGCTGGTACAGGTCGTCGTATTCCACTCCCTTGTTCAGGTAGCGCCGTACTATCGATTTTATGAGATTGCTGTTTTCAACAAGCAGTTTTTCCTTAGCCGCAGAGTCTCCTTCCTTGGCGCTGCGAATCAGTTCTTTCGTCTTATCGACGTCAAGCATTCTCCACTTCCACTTCCGCTATAAATCTTTTGGACATATAGACTACCGTTCCTTCGCCCTGAATAGAATTGACTTTGAACTCGTCCATAAAAGTCTGCATGATGGTAAATCCCATGCCCGACCGCTCGTCCGAAGGCAGCGTTGTATAGAAAGGCTGTATGGCTTTGCTTATGTCGGCTATGCCCCTGCCGGTATCGCTGACCTTTATATGTAGTTCGCAGTCCTCTATCTCGCACTCGACCGTGACAAGTCCGAGCATGTCACGATAGGCGTGAACCGTGCAATTGGTTACCGCCTCCGAAACGGCGGTTTTTACGTCTGAAAGCGCGGACAGCGTGGGATTGAGTTCAAGACAAAATGCAGCGACGGCGTCCCTTGCAAAAGCTTGATTGCGGGGAAGAGAATAAAATTGAAGTTTGAGATAATTCTTTGTCATGCTATTTGTTTTCTCCTTCAATCCGCCCTTGGTATGAGCGAATATATTCCGCTTAAATTAAGAATTTTGTCCGCGGCAAAATTAGGTTTTTCAATGAACAGCGGCAAATTAAGACGCGTCGCCTTTTTATACCTGCCGATAAGAAAGCCTATGCCCGTTGAATCCATAAAAGCTACGTCGGAAAGATTTATGACTATTTTTTTTGCCGAAAGGTTTTCTTCTATCAGTCTGTCGCACTTTGCGCGGGCGTCCTGCGCAGAACATTCGTCCATTTCACCGGACAGATCGATGTGCAGAACTTTTTCCTTTATGTAACCCGTAACTACCATAATCCGCTCCGTTGTGTTATCATTGCCGCAAGTTTTTCATGCGGTGTTGACCCAATATTAACACACGGCAAAACATGAATTTTGGGTTTTTAGCCCGAAATAAGTCTTATTCCGGAGAAAACTTTAAGTCGTTTTAAAGAAAAATGCGCGGGCGATTTTTTTAAATCGCCCGCGCCGAAAGGTTCTCATAAATAAAAAATCCGCCTGTGCCGTGATATGAAAAAGTATTAACCCGCTTCTCGCAGGTGGGTGCGGCGAAGCGGAACTTCGGACTTTCCGTAAAACAGACCTTGCCTATTTCCGCGAACACTTGCTCCCGTTTGTTACTTTGTGGATTACGAATTTTCCATACCACGAACACCGCAGACCGTAAAGCTTAATATTGTTTGCACAATGTATTATACATAATCCGCGGGCAAAAAGCAAGGAGTAAATTTTGGTATTTGCAAAAAAATTTTGCGCCTGTTTATAATTTACTTGCTTTTTACACGGAAAAGACTTAAAATTATAGAAAAAATGAAAATCCAGAGGCTTAATTTATGGAAGAAATTTCGGGAAACGTGCCCTGCACATCTACCCCCTATTCCGAATTTAAAAACCACATAGGCGAAGTTGTAAGCGTAAAGGGAGCTATTCATAACATACGCGACATGTCTGACTTCGCTTTTATTATTTTGCGCACGGCGCGGGAACTTATCCAATGCGTTTACTCGCCCGATTTTTCGGATTACCGACTTGACGGCAAAGTAGTTGAACAGTGTTCGGCAAAAATTACGGGTAAAGTTGTAAAGAGCGAAACGCGCGACGGCTCAGAGAGATATGAATTGCAGATTCACAATATCGATATCCTTTCCACCCCTGCGGCTGTTCCGCCCGTGGTTATTTCCAAAAAACAGATTAACTGCGATTTATCCGTAAACCTTGACAACCGCCCCGTAACTTTGCGCAACCCCAAAGAGCGCGCAATTTTCAAAATTCAGGAGGGCATACAGCGCGGCTTCCGCGAGTTTTTGCAGAGCCGTAACTTTACTGAAATTCATTCGCCCAAAATCAATTTCGCGGGCGCTGAGGGCGGCACGAACGTTTTTAAACTTGATTACTTCGGTAAGACGGTTTACCTTGCGCAGAGCCCCCAGCTTTACAAACAGGCGCTTGTGCCCGTATATGAGCGCGTGTTCGAGATTGCCCCCGTGTTCCGCGCGGAACACCACGATACCTCCCGCCACTTGAACGAATATATTTCAATGGACTTTGAAATGGGATTTATCGACAGCTTTTACGACATAATGAACATGGAAACGGGCGCGTTGAAATATATAATGAACCTGTTAAAGACGGAATATGCGCCCGAAGTCGAGCTTTTGAAAGCCGATATCCCCGAAATTACCGCCATTCCCTGCGTACGCTTCAAAGACGCGAAAGAATTGTGCGTTAAAAAGCTGAAAAACATCACCGATATGAAGGACTTCGAGCCCGAGGAAGAAGCTTTTCTCGGCAAATGGGCAAAACAGCAGTTCAATTCAGACTTCCTGTTTGTTACGCACTACCTCTCCAAAAAGCGTCCCTTCTACACCATGGACGACCCCGAAGATCCCGAGGTCACGCTTTCGTTCGACCTTTTGTTCCGCGGGATGGAGATAACCTCCGGCGGGCAGAGAATACACGATTATAACGAGCAGGTAGAAAAAATGAAGAAGTTGGGCATGAATCCCGACGAGTTTGAAACCTACCTTATGCTTCACAAGTACGGCGCACCTCCTCACGGCGGTCTGGGCCTTGGACTTGAAAGGCTTACGATGCACCTTTTAGGCTTCAAGAACGTGAGATATGCCGCTATGTTCCCCAGAGACATCAACAGAGTTACGCCGTAAAAAACATATAAATACAATGTGCCGCCCGCGCAAAATATTGCGCGGGCGGCTTTAAATTATAATTCTATGCCACACATAGTAATACGGTTAACGGTAACTATATGCCTGAAATTACGGCGTTATCCCAATTTCACTTTTTTGCATATTATTTTATACGCCAACATCATTACCTTGCTTCTTATCCACCAGGGCAGGAATACGACCGACAGCGGATATCCGCGGTACTTTATTTTATAATACAGCTTTTTATCCGTTTGCTTAATCTTGCGCCACATCTCCTTAACGTCGGCTTTTCGTTCCTTCGAAACTTTGCCGCACGCAAACATCAGCGTGTTCATCATTACTGCGTGAAGATAGTGGAACATATATTTGCGCAGTCCCTTTGGCAGACTTTTTATCTCTTCATAGCTATGCGACGCCGTCATCATTTCCATTACGAGAAGCTGCTGTTTATAGCGCTTCATTGCAGTTTCAATATTAATGGACTGACCCTCGCGGCCGATATAATAATAATATAAATCAACGTCAAGATAGTAACTGTTGAGCATATACGCAAGAGGCGCATATGCAAATACGTTATCGACATAAAATGTGTGTTCGGGCAAATCTATGTAGTGTTCGCGCAACTTTTCGGTGTTGTAGACAAGCGCGTGCATCATCATAGTATGCGAAAAATGGAAATTTTTG
Source organism: uncultured Clostridia bacterium (assembly GCA_964594955.1). Classification (GTDB taxonomy): domain Bacteria; phylum Bacillota; class Clostridia; order Christensenellales; family Borkfalkiaceae; genus Coproplasma. Next base: position 11,941 of record CAZQNK010000018.1, read on the forward strand.
ACCTTTTTCCAATCGATAAAGCCGGGGGCCATTTTTTCGGTATACTTACTCGTAAACGAAGTATTATCCGCCGCATGGTAGTATACGAAGTTGCAGACGTACATATCGGGCAGATTGCCTATGGCAAGATGTTCGCGAATGGTCGCGATAAGCTTTCTCAACGCCCCCTCTTCAAGCCAGTCGTCCGAATCCACAACTTTGAAATAAAGTCCGCTTGCGGCATGAACGCCCGCATTGACGCCCGTGCCGTGACCGCCGTTTTCCTTGTGGATAACCTTTACGATATCGGGATATTTCGCGGCGTAACCGTCGGCAATCTCTGCGGTATTGTCCTTTGAGCCGTCGTTTACTATTATGATTTCCGCATCGTCGCCCGCAGTCAAAAGCGCGTCTATACACTTGCACATATAGTCCTGTGAATTGTAGCAGGGCACTGTAAAAGTAATTAATTTCATAATTTTTACGGAATTACCTTATAAAATTTGTTTTGACTTTGGGAATGATAACGGGCCTTTCCAGCTCAGTCCCTTCAGCGCTTTTCAAAAGCTTTAAAAGCCATGCCATATTGCTTGCAACGGCGCGCATTATAGTCGTACCCTCTATATCCTGCGCTACCTCTTCCGCCTTACTGCCGTGAACCATATTCCAATATGTAGAAGGCACCGCTATCATATTGTTTATGCCGATATACTTGTTGAGAACGTCATAGGAAGCGGTAGTCCCCGCACGGCGCGCCGAAACAATACTTGCCGCAGGTTTGAACTGCATATAACCGCCGAAAGCGGCGAAAAGTCTGTCCATTACGGCTATCATAGCGCCCGCAGGCGAAGCATAATGAACGGGTGAGCCGAACACATATCCGTCCGCTTCCTTCACTCTTTGGCCGAGCGTGTTTAAAATATCGTCTCCGAAAACGCACTTGCCCGCTTTTTTGCAACCGCCGCAGCCTATGCAACCGCGTACGGGTACCCTGCCTATCCAAAAAATTTCGCTTTCTACGCCCTGAACTTTAAGTTCTTCCGCAATAATTTGCAAAGCCGCATCGGTGCAGCCGTGTTCGTTGGGGCTGCCGTTTATAAGTAAGACTTTCATAAATCACCCTTTAACTGATTTAAAATTAAGGGAAGATAAAAACGTTTATATCCCTCTTCATTGGGGTGGGTGCAGTCGCCCCTTCCCCAGCCGTAGCTGTCGTTCGTGTATCTGTCGCGCATATCCGCATCGAAGGTATCGAGCCCGCTATCGTTGTATATATCGGCTATCTTTATGCCGTAATCGCGGCAGATTTCCGCAGCCATATCTCCGTAAACGCGTTGCAGCTCTCTGTCGCGTCTGCCAATGAGGTGAGGTCTGACAAAAATTATATCCGCCTTTTCAAAATATTTTTTCAACGCCGAAGCAATGCTTTCAAAACATGTTGCAAAAGTATCTTCTGCTGTTACCTCAAAAATATCCTTTACGGCGCCGCGGCTGCCGAGGGGCACGTCGCAATTTATACCGTCAGTCATATTGCAGTCGTTAGTAAAGCCGTCAAATATAATTACATCGGGGATAGCGCACGCCTTTATTACATCTTTAACCTGTTCTACTATCCAACTTTTTCCTTTATCATAGCCCGCACGCGCGCCGCCGACGCAATATTTAAAGAGAGTAAATCCATAACCGTCGCGAAGAAATTCACCCACGCCGTAATCATGATTGCCGGAACCGTTCATAATACTGTCGCCCAAAACGGCGAGCCGTTTATCAGAAAAATTGCCCACAGAAAACCTCCGTAAAGTTGGTTATCGAACCGACATTCCAATTTTACTACCATTTGCGGACATTGTCAAATTATAGCAGAATTTTTTCATATTTTGCAAAATAAAAGAAGTTCGGCGCAATAATGCCGAACCGCTTTTTTCCCCTATTATATTTCAGCTTTTCCGCCGTTTAAAATAGTTCTCTTGTAGAGTTCTTCTATACTATCACATTAGGTTGAAATTGTCAAGAAAAAACCGCAAATTTTGTGCAATTTGCACAAAATTTGCGGTTTTATTGCATTTATTTTTCCAGATATAAGAATCTGTGACAATTTTCACATTCGGTAATCGCGCCGGACGATATCTTTTCCCTGCCTGCAAGCGAAAGATCCATTCCGCATATGGAACAACGAAGATCCTTACCGCCGGGCTTGACGGGACAGATTATCGGAAAAATACGCTCATTACGCTTTGCTATATATTTTCCCATAATTCCGCTGTCTATGTTTTTGGAAATTTTATCCAACTCGCGGCGGATCCCGTCCATTTCCTCCGTCTTTTTCTGTCTGTAAAGTTTATAAGCGTTCTGGTAATCCACATACTGTTTTTGGATAGTAATGGTCTTCTTCTTCAACGCTTTATATTCTTCGTCTGCTGCGTTTATGGATTTTGTAAGGGCGGAAATTTCCGATTTGATGTTTTTTAACTTTTCGGTTATCTGCAAGACATTCTTTTTATAGAACGAAATATCCGCGCCGCCGTCCACGAGTTCGTCAAGGCTTTCGAAATCGCCCAATGTTTCAACTATTTCGGCATACTGTTTATTGAGCCTTTCAAGAAGATCCGCAAGTTCCCTTGCACGCGCATCGAGCGCTTCAAGTTTTTCGGGCGCCTTTGTCAGAAAATTCTTTGCCTGAGTGTAATTCTTACGCTCTTCCGAGTTCGCCGTTTCGCGCTCTATACGCAGAAGTTTGGAGTCCTCTTCCTGATACTTTAAAAGTTGTTCTACTTGTGCCATATATACTCCTTCAAGCTTACATCAGACCGCTGTCGCAAAATATTGCCGCAGGCACTTTAAGCTTTTCTATTATTCCCGAACATATTTTATTAAAACCGTAATATTCAGCCGAGTAATGGGTCAAAACTATTACGTTAATTCCCCTTGAAACAAGGTTTGCTATTTCATGGTGCTTCATATCGGAAGAAACAAATAAGTCCGCACCCATATTGATTGCAAAATCTATGGATTTACCGGAACAGCCCGCCCCGCAGAAGGAAGCTATTCTTTTTATCCGCTTTGTCTTGTCGCCGTAGACAAGCGCGCGTTGTGTACAAAAAGTACGGCGGACGCGTTCGGATAATTCCGACAGAGTTATTGCGGGAACTTCATATACCCTTCCGTAACCGCCTCCGGATATCGGTTCCATTATAACCGGTTCACGGCCGTCAAAACCGCGCATCAGATAATAATCTATACCCTCTTTAGCCGTATCCATATTCAGATGCATGGATATAACCGAAACTCCGCGTTTTATGCAGTCCGCAATTGCCGCCGCATGTGGGTCGCGCGTAATATCAAGGCGGTCAATTCCGCCGTAAATTGCGGGATGGTGCGTTACAATCACGTTAAACCCGCGTTCACGCGATTCATTAACGGCTTTCATGGAAAAATCAAGTGAAAACAGCACGCCCTTGACCGCTCTGTCACAGTCGATAATTATACCGCTGTTATCGTAAGCGCCGTATAACTTGCAGTACTCTTCGGAGAGCGCTATCGGCGCAACCTCTTCTATCATCTTGTAAAGTTCATTAAATTCCACCGTTCAATACTCCGTTGATTAAATTTATCTCCCCTTCAAGCTTACCGTCGCCGCCAGACGGAACACGGCGGAGATATTGCATTTTCTTGTTAAGTTCACTGTATAAAAATTCTTTTACGGCGGGGGTATCCAGTTCCCTGCCGTATTCAAGTTCCGCTTCGGTATAAGTTTTTCTGTCGCCGCGGGCAACGCCTTTTATTACCGCATAAAATTTACCGCCGCTTGTAAAAACCGTGTCGCGCGTGATTTCAGCGCCCGACGAAAGAAGAAATACACGCAATGTACGCATATTGCGCATGGGTTGAAGAACAAATTTTTCCGGAATGTAGCCGCGCTTTAAAATAGCGGTTATCTCTTCACCGCCCATGCCCGCAATAAGCGCTTGTTCGCAAAAGCCGACCCCGTCCAGCCCGTCGCAACAGACCGAACGGCATACGCCGCTTTGTATGTAACGCGCAAGAAGATTTTGCGCTTTTTTAAGACATTTATCGCTGATATCGGAAATTACCGCAGTATTGCACAGCCCGTTTTTTAACATATATCTTGTACAATAACCGTGATCGCAACCGATATCGGCAAAGCTTTCGCATTTATCTAAAAAGGCGCAAAGTTTGTTTATTCTTTCCATATAGATTTATAAAACTTCGGCTTAACGCGCCTCAATTAAGTATCCAAAAAGTCCTTGAGATGTTTGGAACGCGAAGGATGGCGCAATTTGCGAAGCGCCTTTGCCTCTATCTGGCGTATTCTTTCACGGGTGACGTTGAATTCTTTGCCAACCTCTTCCAATGTGCGGGGTCTGCCGTCGTCAACGCCGTACCTTAAACGCAAAACCTTTTCTTCACGCGGGGTAAGACTGTTGAGGACGGTGAGAAGCGTTTCTTTTAACATCGTAGTGGAAACGCTGTCCGACGGGGTTGCCGTGGTTTCATCCTCCAAAAAGTCGCCGAGGTGGCTGTCCTCCTCCTCGCCTATGGGGGTTTCGAGAGAAACGGGGTCCTGAGCTATCTTCTGTATTTCCCTGACGCGTTCCTCGCTGATATTCATTTCCTTAGCGATTTCCGCCGGCGTAGGCTCCCTGCCGAGTTTCTGCAACAGGATACGCGAAACGCGGGTGAGTTTGTTTATTGTTTCAACCATATGAACGGGTATTCTTATGGTGCGCGCCTGATCTGCTATGGCGCGGGTTATCGCCTGCCTTATCCACCAGGTTGCATAAGTGGAAAATTTAAAGCCCTTTTGGTAGTCGAATTTTTCAACCGCCTTCATAAGACCGAGATTGCCTTCCTGTATCAGGTCCAAAAACAGCATGCCGCGCCCGACATACCTTTTTGCGATTGAAACGACAAGCCTTAAATTGGCTTCGGAAAGTTTTTTCTTTGCCTCTTCGTCGCCATTCTGCATTCTGCGTGCAAGTTCTATCTCGTCGTCGGCAGATAAAAGAGGTACCCTGCCTATATCTTTAAGGTACATTTTAACGGGGTCGTCAAGACCTATATCGGAAAGCGCTTGCTCGTAAAGTTCCTTATCGCGCTCTGCCTCGTCAATTATCTGTATTCCCGCTTCGGCTATCGATTTATAGACGTAGTCCATCTGCGCGGGCGAGGTTTCGTACTTCTCCATAATGTCGCACAGGCTGTTCGTGGTAATGGAACCCTTAGAACCGTAATTATCTATAATCTGCTTCAATATTTCGTTAAGTTTTTGTTCAGATAAATTCATTTATTTCTTTCCGCCTTTTATCTTTTCCTTTAAGTTTATCAGCCGTTGCAGTTCCACAATTAGCGACTTGCGCGCCGTTGCGTTGCTTTCCGCGTCTATTTTCTTTTTTATATTTTCTATATTTTTATCCGCTTCGTCCAACTTCAAAGTCCTGATACAATCGTAAAAGTACTTTTCCGCAACTTCGCCTACAAGCTTCTCTCCGTCGTTATAGTCGAGAACCCTGCAAAGCTCATCGTATTCGGGCGTGTTTTCGTCGAACATTTCCAAAAGTTCGGAAGGACGTATCCTTTCCTTCGCCAACAGCTTAAAGCCGATATATTTGGCGATTATGGCGTGAACCTCGTTGACGAACGGTATTTCGGAAATTTCCGTATCCGCCGTATATGCCGCTGAAAACAGATAAGAGGCAACGGCAAAGCGGGAAGCTTTTTCAGATATATTTGCGCCGTCCGTTTTGCGCTCCGCAACCGGTTCGGCGACGGTACGTTCGGGCGGGCGGGCGCTTTCAAGATCCCGCTTTAAAGATTCGTAGCTTATGCCCGTATCGTCGCGCAATTTTTTCAGAAGATCCTCTTGTTCGGCTGCGCTGTCGGCAGTTTTTATGATTTTCACCGCTTCGGAAACGTATCTGCGCTTGTCCTCTGCGCGTTTCAGATCGAAACCGCGAGCCAGAGTTTTAAGTTTATAATCTATCAAAGGAAGCGCGGATTCAAGGCATTTTCTATATCCTTCGGCTCCGCGCTGTTTTATAACATCGTCGGGGTCGAGCCCGTCGGGAAGAGGCACGACTTTTACGTTAAGCCCCTCGCCTTTCAGAATTTCCAGCCCGCGCATATTGGCTTTTTGCCCCGCGGCGTCACCGTCGTAGCTTATGAGTACGTTGTTTGTATAGCGTTTTATAAGACGGGCTTGTTCCTGCGTAAGCGACGTCCCCATGCTGGCGACAACGTTTTTAAAGCCCGCCTGATAGAGCGATATGGTATCCATATAGCCCTCAACGACGATCACTTCGTTTATAGTTTGGGTTTTTCTTAACTTTTTTAAAAGGTTGATATTATATAAAGACTTGCTTTTGTTGAAAACTACGGTCTCGCGCGTGTTTTTGTATTTTGCCGCCTCGGTCTTTTGCAGAACTCTGCCGCCGAAAGCGATTACTTCGTCCATTGCATTTATGATGGGATAAACCAGTCTGCCGCCCTGAGCGTCTATAAGCCTGTGATTTACCTCGTTGACGGCTCCGCTGTCTATCAAGTCCTGCCGATTGTACCCTTTATGGAGCAAATGATTGGGTAAATCCCAAAAATTAAGGCTTGCGCCCAAACCGAACGTGCGCACTATATTCGACGGTATCTGACGCTTTAAAATATATTGGATATGCTCTTCCGCCCTGCCCGAATTCAGATTTTTGAGATAGAAGCGGGCGCTGTCGTGCAGAATGTTTAAAATTGCGTCCTTTTTTCGCTTTAATTCGGCTGTTTTTGCGCTATCTGTTCCCGTCTTGGGAATGGGCAGCTTCACCCTGTCGGCAAGGATTTTTACCGCGTCCATGAAGTCGGCATTTTCCATTTTGCGCACGAATTTTATGACGTCGCCCGATTCTCCGCACCCGAAACAATGGTAATATTGGTCGGCTTCGTTTATGGCAAACGAGGGCGTTTTTTCATGGTGAAAAGGACAGCAACCCCACCAGGTTCCGCCGCGGCGCTCCACGGAGACATATCCGCTTATTACGTCCACTATATTAACTTTTTCTTTGAGCGTGGATATAAAATCCTGAAATTCGCCGTTAGATGCCATTTATCAGTTGCCTTCGTCCGTAAACGTCCAGCCCCGCGGAATGAAAAGGCTGTTGAAAGTATAAGTTGCGTATCTGTCCGTCATTGATGATATATAGTCGCACACGACCTGTTCTGCGGGATAGATATCCAATAATTTTTTAAAAGTAGCGGGCAGATCTTCCGCATGCTTTACAAAATAATTGTACATCGCCGAGAGCATGCGCTCCGCCTTAATCTCTTCTCCTCGCGCCGAATCTGAAAAATAAACCCTGTCGAACATGAATGAACGGAGTTTATCGCTCGCTTTTTCAATCTCGTCCTCCAACGCGACGAAATTCTTACCGACGGAATTGCGGTAAACAGAGGATATCGCGGTATTAATCCTCTCGCGCGAGCTGTTTCCGAGTATGTCGCGTATATCTTTCGGAACATCCGAAATTTTAAGAATTCCTGCGCGCATAGCGTCGTCAAGATCGTGGTTTATGTAAGCAATCCTGTCCGCTATGGAAACGCACTTCCCCTCAAGGGTCATCGGTTTTCCGCTTTTTTTATGGTTCAACATGCCGTCGCGCACTTCTACGGTGAGATTAAGCCCCCTGCCGTCCTTTTCAAGCACTTCAACCACGCGTACGGACTGTTCGTTATGACGGAAGCCCGCAGGGTTAAGTTTATTTAAAATCCGTTCCCCGCTGTGACCGAACGGGGTATGCCCCAAATCGTGACCGAGAGCGATGGCTTCCGCAAGGTCTTCATTCAAAGACAATGCGCGGGCGAGAGAGCGGGCTATCTGCGCAACGTCAAGCGTATGTGTAAGGCGCGTGACATAATGGTCGCCTTCGGGCGAAAAAAAGACCTGCGTCTTATTTTTAAGCCGTCTGAAAGCTTTACAATATATAATTCTGTCCCTGTCGCGCTGGAAATCGGTGCGCATTGCGCACTCTTCCTCTTCCCTGTCCCTGCCGCGCGTGTCGCGGGATTTGCAGGCATAGGGCGAAAGGAAAGCATCTTCTATGGCATAGGTCTTATCCTTTAATGATCCCATAATACCGCTCCGATTAAATTATACGAAAAATTTTTGTCAAATCCTTTTTTTACGAAGAATTTTTGTGAATTTACTTTCCGAAGCCGCCTCCCACGGAAAGCACTTCGCCCGTAACATACCCCGCTTCGGCAAGGTACACGCAAGCTTCGCCCACGTCTTCCGGAGCGCCTATTCTGCCGATGGGGATAGCATCTATCAAATCCTGCATTTCATCGCTTGTGAGTCTTGCATTCATCTCCGTATCTATGACCCCCGGGGAAACGCAGTTTACGCGGACGCGGGAAGGCGCAAGCTCTTTGGCGAGAGCTTTTGTAAAAGCAATGACCGCTCCCTTTGTAGCAGAATAAACGGTCTCGCAACTTGCTCCGACTTCACCCCATATGGAGGAAACGTTTATTATGCACCCGCCGCCTTCGCATACCATTTTATCCGTCACTTCGCGCGAGCATAGGAAAACGCCCTTCATGTTTGTATCAAACAATGCGTTATAGTCCGTTAAAGTAGTATCTTGAATAACTTTGATTTTGGATATACCCGCATTGTTTACAAGTACGTCAAGTTTTTCATATATAGAGAAAAATTCGCGGAACATTGCCCTGACCTGCGCCTCGTCCGAAACGTCTGCACGGAGAAGCACGGGACAATATCCCTGCATGTTGAATTCTTCCTGTGTGGCAAGCGCAGTCTTTTCGTCCTCCAAATAATTGAGAACCACTTCATAGCCGCGCTCTAAAAACGCGAACGCGATTGCCTTGCCTATACCCTTTGTGCCGCCGGTGATAAGCGCGGTTTTCATAGCGGAAGCTCCTTGATTTTTTGTGCTATTTCTTCGGGCGTTAACCCGTCGGTTTTAACCGTATAATCTGCGGCGCGCTCATAAACAGCTTTACGCGCTTCGAACATGGCGTATATCTTAACCCTTCCGTCGCCCGCAAGCAGGGGGCGCGTGTTATCGCCTGCCAATCTTTTTATTATAGTTTCGGGATCCGTGCAAAGATATATTATTTTTCCGTTTTTTTTCAAAGCCGTTACGTTTTTATCGCGGAGAAGACAGCCGCCGCCCGTTGAAATTATCGCGTCCTGCATTGCGCCCACCCTTTCGCATACTGCGCTTTCGAGATCCCTGAAATAATTTTCACCGAAACGGGCAAAAATTGCGTTTATTTCTCCGTACACGCGCACAATCTCTTCGTCCGTATCGTAGACGGGCGCGCCGATTATTTTATTCAGGCAGGAAGCAACCGTCGTTTTGCCGCTTCCGGGCATACCTGCAAGGACTATATTCATAACTTAAAGCTTTCCCCTGCAAGGATGTAACTGTTTTTGCCGAAACCGCAGATCACGCCTTTGCAAACTTCCGAGATAACCGATTTATGGCGGAATTCTTCGCGGGCGTGCACGTTGGACATATGCACCTCCACTACGGGCACGCTGACAGCCGCGATTGCGTCGCGAATGGCGTAACTGTAATGGGTGAAAGCGCCTGCGTTAAGAATAATTGCGTCGAAGCCCTCCGCTGCGGCGTTCTGTATCTGCGTACAAATTTCTCCCTCTATATTACTTTGGAAAAATTCGCAGACGTCGTCCTTGAAATGTTCGGCTATTTCGCAATTTATCTCATCCAACGTCTGAACGCCGTAAACGCCTTTTTCCCTCATACCCGTGAGATTGAGATTTACTCCGTTTAAAAACAATAGCTTCATTTATGTAACCGCTCCTCCGTTTTACTTAAACCGCCGCAACGCGCGGCGAAAATTACTTAGTGAAAATATCCCTGTATTTTTCTGCGAATTCTTCATACAGCTCTCTCGCCTGCAAGTCGTCGGGCTGACAGCCGAAGTATATGCACTGCGCATAGTACGCCTGATAAAAGAGCATTGCAAGCCCGTTGACCGTCATTTTGCCGTTCTTTTTTGCAAGGCGCAAAAACTCGCTTTCAGACGGGGCGTAAATCAAATCCACCGCGGCTTCACACAGCGACAGAAGTTTTTCGTCTACGGGAGATATGCCCACCGTATTGTGCATGCCCACGCCCGTTGCGTTGATTATCAAATGATAGGGTTTATCCTCTATTTCTTCCACGGCGCTTACGCCGCCGAACTCCGACGCTATATTTTCAGCATTTTCCTTAAACTTGTCATATACGCAGACCCGTGCGCCGCCGTCGGCAAGCTTTTTCGCCACGCTTCTGCCCGCTCCGCCTGCGCCGAGAAGCAGAACGTTTTTTCCGCTTACTTCAATACCGTTGTTTTTCAGCATAAGCGCAAAACCCGCGCCGTCCGTATTGTGACCCGTTCTGTCAAAACACCTGACCGTGTTCACCGCGCCATACGCCGCGGCGTCGCCCAGAATTTCGCTCAGATAGGGAATTATTTCAACCTTATACGGTATAGTTACGTTGAAACCGTCGTATTCCTCCAAAAGGCGGTTAATATTATCCGCAAAAGTACCTACGGGAAGGGAAATTTTATCATATGTTATTTTATTGCCCGTGCGCTGTGCAATAAACGCGTGTATTTCGGGACTTAACGATTTGGAAACGTCCTTTCCTATAACGGCAAGCTTCATAAAACCCAGCTCCTCCCCAAATTTCTGCACTCCGCCAAAAGCGGGATATATTCGTCCATAGTCAAGGTTAACTCCGCCCACTTGCCCTCAGTTTCGGGGACTATGAGGGAAATACCCTTGCCGTCGTTCTTTTTATCGTACTTCGCGCCCTGCGCCGCACTTTCTATATCGTCATAGAAAGGAATTTTACCGAGCGCTTTTTCAATCAACGTTTTTATATCTTGCGCATAACCGCCGCCGCATATGCCAAGCTTGACCGCAATATACAGCTCGTAATACATGCCCGTGAGAACATACTCCCCGTGGGAACGTTTTTTGTAATACAGCTCTAACGCGTGCCCCGTAGTATGCCCGAGGTTCAATGATTTTCTGACCCCGCCGCTGTCGCGCTCGTCCGCCTGAACGACTTCGGCTTTATGCCGTATGCAATCCGCAGTAATAGCGCCGAGAAAATCAAGATCCGTAAGGTTGGAATTGTTATTCAAAAGTTTGCGGAAAATGAGCGGGGACAGCGCGCCGTACTTTACTATTTCGCCGAGTCCGCACTTTATCTCCCGCGCGGGAAGAGTTTTCAAAAACAAGGGGTCGGCAATGACTTCTTCGGGCTGGTAGAAAGTGCCTATAAGGTTCTTTACGTTTTCAAAATCCACCGCCGTTTTACCGCCCACGGAGCTGTCCACCTGCGATAGAAGGGTTGTGGGAATTTGCGTAAGCTTCATGCCGCGCATATACAGCGAAGCCGCCAACCCCGCTATATCGCCCACCACTCCGCCGCCGAGGGCTATCATCCTCCAACTGCGCTGGACGCCGCATTCGTGCATTTTTTTAAAAATTTCCGTAAGATAGCGGACGGTCTTGCTTCTTTCGCCCGCAGGCAATATATATACGGGCACAAAGTCGCCGAAAGTGCGCCAAATCAATTCACGGTAGAGCGCGAAAACGTTGGAATCCGTTACGATAAAAATTTTTTGCCGCGACAGAGCGGGAGCATACTTTTCAAATGCGCCATCCCCGCAGTGTATAACGCTTTTTTGCGACGCATTAAGCAGTATTTCCTGCATATCACCCCTCCAATTCAGCATATCTTTTTACGGTATCGCGCATATTGTCGGCGCCGAGCCTTGCGGAAACCACCTCGGCAAGGGTAAAAGCGACGACGCTTTCGGCAATGATCTCTGCCGCGCAGATTGCCGCAACGTCGCTTCTTTCGCTTGCCGCTGTGCGCGCCTCGCCCGTTAAATAATCAACCGTTTTAAGTCCTTTCATAAGCGTGGGAATGGGTTTGAACGCGGCGCGGAGAACTATCTCTTCGCCGTTGGACATGCCGCCCTCGATGCCGCCCGCGTTGTTGGTTTTGCGCGCAAACTTTCCGTTTTCCAAGAAAATTTCGTCGTGTACGGAACTTCCGCACATATCCGAGGCGGCAAAACCCAGACCGACTTCCACGCCCTTAACGGCTTGAACGCCCATGAGAGCGCCGCAAAGAATAGCGTCGAGCTTAGTTGAATACTGCATGCAGCTGCCGAAACCGCTCTTCAAGCCTTTGACGCGGATTTCCACCGTGCCGCCCGCCGTATCTCCTTCCGCCTTTAATCTATCGATAAGCTTTATCGCTTCATTCTGTTTGTCGCCGTCGAGCATGAAAAGGGGCTGCGGCTTGGCGCTTTCAAGCGCTTCAAAGGGATAATATGCGCCGTCTTTTACGCCGCAGACGGACTTCACGTAACCCGAAACTTCCACGCCGAGCGCGCGAAGATATTGACGGGCTATCGTTCCCGCGGCGACCCGCACAGCCGTTTCGCGCGCGCTTGCCCGTTCGAGAATATTGCGCGCGTCTTTTTGGTCGTACTTTATTACGCCCGTTAAGTCGGCATGCCCCGGGCGCACTGCCGTCAAAGTCTTTTTAGTTACGTCGCAGCCCTCGGGCGCCATATATTCGCGCCAATTCTCATAGTCGGCGTTTTTTATAGAAAACGAAAGCGGGCTACCGAGGGTAAGACGGTTCCTTACACCGCTTAAAATTTCAACCCTGTCGCGCTCAATCTTCTGCCTGCCGCCCCTGCCGTATCCGCCTTGACGAAGTGACAGATATTTATCTATTTCCTCTATATCGATTTGCAGATTTGAGGGAAGCCCCTCGATTATGCCGACGAGCGCTTTCCCGTGCGATTCGCCTGCGGTAGTAAGTTTCATGTCAACTCCTTATCTGTTTGAAATATGCGCATTTGTCAAGCAACGGCAATGTTTCCGTCATTCACCGTCATGGTCACCGTGCCGTGCCTGTCCGTTCTGTAAAGAGCCCCTCCGTTGTATTGGGCGGCGGCGAGCGCATCGGTTGAAGGCGCGCCCTCACCGTTGTCGCCCACGGAAATTACGGTAATTTTCGGATCGGCGGCTTCATAAAGCGCTTCGTTAACGCCGTCCTCCGCGCCGTGCATTGCCGCCATTATAACGTCGCAATCGGAAAGTTTAATGCCGAAAAGTTTATAAAGGTCGCCGACTTCGTTCAAAAAAACAAATCTTTCATCGCATGTTTCGGAAGTGGTATCGCTTAAAAACAGGAACTGCGCGCCCGCAACGTCCAACCACATGACGGCGGAAGCCCTGTTTATGTTCTCGTCGGTCGGATTGTGATTCAAATCATAATATTCCGAATCTTCGCCAGCCTCTATCACCGAGGGCGAAAGAAAAAGAAAAGACCAGCCATCGCCGCTTTCTCCGCCGCCGAAATCATTATAATTGCGCTCGGCTGCTAGCCCGTCCACAGCGTCGGTAAATGCGGTCCATTCTGAGGTTATGTCGGTTAAAATGCAGTACGGCAAATAAATTTTATTTATGTTTTTATATTTTATTATCTCGGCAAGCCCGCCGCAGTGCTCGCTTTTCACCGAAGTGCACACAAGATAATCGATATCGTCTATCCCTCTGCGGTTCAATTCCTTTAAAACGGTAAGCTGGTTGGAATATCTGCCGTCGCCGCCGTCGATAAGCATTGTTTCGCCGTCGGGCAATTCCACAATAACGCAGTCGCCGTGACCGACATCCACAAAAGTAACGCGGGCGGAATTTTCTTCAAGCGGATCTAAACGACTTACAATATAAGCGGATAAATATTTTATCGGTATGAACAAATTGGCAACAAAGACGGCTATTGCAACAAGTCCGATAACCGCCGCAATTATAATTGCACGGCCCGTTCTTTTTGATAGCTTTGACTTTTTCATTGTCCTTATTCCCTTTAATGACTATAATTAACCTAATTATACTTATACAGTTTAATTATACTATATAAAAGCCGAAAAGTAAATAAAAAACTGGCATTTCGCCCGTATTTTTACACATTTGAAAAAATTTCGCATTGTCAAGTAAATTTTGACAAAAAGTTCTAAAAAATTTTTTTAAAAAACAAATTTAAGTAAAATCATACCCGTATACAGAGGTTGCAACAGCTGTATACGGGTAATTTTCATATTTTGCGGCAGTTTTTTGCATGACAAACAGCAAGCCTTTCGGCTTGCGGGAATATCGCAACGGTTTGGCAACGTTTACACTATCAGTTTCAACTGTTCCTCGAACATTTCTTCCGAAGTAGCATAATCGAAAATAGCGCGCGGATAGGCGTTTACCCAATCTTCAAGGGCTTGCGCCTCGCTTTTCGTTACGTCCGTTAAATCCGTGCCTTTCGGATATTTCTTTCTTATATCGCGGTTTATTCGCTCGTTCGTGCCTCTCTCGCAAGAGGTGTACGGGTGACAATAAAAAATCCGTACACGTTTACCGTTATAGATAGACTTTTCCATTCCCTCAAAGTCCGAAAACTCCGAACCGTTATCTACCGTAATTGTCTTGAATACCTTTCGGAACATTTTACCGTAACGTCTTTCAAGTCTGTTCAGACAATGTACGATTGTTTCCGTTTTCTTATCCGGAATTTTAAATATGATTTCCTTACGGGTTAACCTTTCGGATAATGCCAAATAT
>CAZQNK010000019.1:0-26381 GCA_964594955.1 uncultured Clostridia bacterium
GCGCAAGCAAAAATCACACTTTTTGCTTAGCGCACCCGATTAGCGGCTAGCCGCCTGAGTAGGTGAATTAGCGCAATTCAATAATAGGAGAGCCTTAGCAATTGCGCAAAGAGAGCAACGCCTTGAAGTCACGGAATTTTGCAGGCGCACGAGCCGAAAAATTCGTGAAAAGAAAACTATTTTATGAATTATGCAAAAATAAAGTGGTGCGACGTATCCAACGGACCCGGGGTGAGGGTATCGCTCTATGTCAGCGGCTGCCGCAACCACTGTAAAAATTGTTTTAATCCCGAAACTTGGGATTTTGCATACGGAGAGCCGTTTACGCGCGAGGTGGAAGAAAGCATCTTCGGCGCGCTTGAACCGTCGTATATCAAGGGTTTTACCCTTCTCGGCGGCGACCCGTTCGAACCCGAAAACGCCGAAGTTCTCGCCCCGTTTATGGAGCGCATGCGCGCGCGGTTCCCCGAAAAGTCGCTTTGGTGTTTTACCGGCTATGACTTTGAAAAGGATCTGTTGACGGGCAAAAAGGGCGATTTGGACGTAAATATGCGCATTTTAAAGTGCATCGACGTGCTTGTCGACGGAAGATTTGTAGAAAAATTAAAAGATATCAATTTACTGTTCCGCGGCTCTTCTAACCAGCGCATAATACTTATGCGGGAATCTTTGCTCCGTGACGAAGTCGTCCTTTGGGATGAAAAGACGGTGGTTTAATTAAGTTCACCCGATAATATGCGGGGGTAAAGCCCCGACCCAAGAAAAAGACGGTAATTATGAAAGTTGCAATAAAAAAATTGAATGAAAGGGCGGTAGTGCCTACATACGGCAGCGAATATGCGGCGGGCGCCGATCTGTATGCCTGTATAGAGGGGGAGGTTACGGTTAACCCGCATGAAACGGCGGTTATCCCCACAGGGCTTGCGCTTGAATTGCCCGTGGGTTATGCGGGACTCATATATGCGCGCAGCGGACTCGCCACCAAAAGGGGGCTTGCCCCCTCCAATAAGGTGGGCGTTATAGACTGCGATTACCGCGGAGAAGTAAAGGTGGCTTTGCACAATCATTCGGCAACACCTCAAACGGTTGCCGCCGGCGAAAGAATAGCGCAGCTTGTAATAACTCCCTATATTACCGCATGTTTCGAAGTCTGTGACGAACTGTCGGAAACGGTGCGCGGAGCGGGCGGCTTCGGCTCTACGGGCAGTAAATAAAAATGTAAATGAAACCTCCCGCGGCGGCTATTTTGCCGCCGCGGGAGGTTTACGGTTTACGCCTATTTTTTACGGTTTTACGCCTATCTTTTCGCCGCATTTTACAACGGTTTCAAAGTCGCCTGCGGTGTTTTTCCAAAATTCATCGTCCAATATGGCGGCGTCTTTTTTAAGCAACAGCACGATCGTGGATCCGCCGAATTCAAACCTTCCCTTTTCGTCGCCCCGTTCAAACCGTTCGCCCGAAAAGTCGTTGACTATCCTGCCTACCATCATCGCCCCGACTTCAACCTGAACGGTCTCCCCGAAGTTGTCCGTGTGTAAAAGCGTTACTTCACGGCAATTCTCGGTAAAAACCCGCCTTTTTTCCAGCGCCGCAGGCTGTACGGTGTGCAATCTGCCCTTTATAAATACGCTCTTTTCCGCGCTGCCGCCGTCGAAAAAGCGGTAACGGTGGTAATCCGTAACCGTCAGGCGGAAAACAAGGCATGTTCCGCCGTAATAATTTTCGGCAAGCTTGCCGTCGCCGAGCAGGGTTTCTGCGGTATAATCGAAGCCCTTGATATGGAATTTCCCGTCTTTTTCAAGATTGTATACGCTCAACTTGGCGTCGCAGGGGCTGACAAGCGCGCGGCTGTCGCCGTCAAAGGGGCGCAGTTCGGGGCGTATCCGCCTTGTAAAAAAGGCGTTGAAGCTCTTGTACTTCTCCTCGGCATATTCTGTCATATCTATGCCGTTGCGCCTTATATATCCCTTTATCAAGCCCTTTGAAAGCCTGCAATCAAGATATGCCCCGACGATCCGCGATATCAGGCGGCGTGTGACAAGACGTAAAATTATACCGCCGAACGCGGTGCCGTATAAAAACCGCACCGGGCGCGACGGTTTCAGCTCTTTGACGGATATCCGCTCCCTCATAAAGCGTGTACCCCGAAAACGAACCAACGTACCAAAAACAGGGCGATTATCAGAACGACGGTTACCAGAATGGTAACCGTAATTCCCTTAGCGCGCAGTTTGGGCATGCGGAAGCGGAACACGAACAGGAAAGAAGCGAGCAGGTAGAAGGATACCATTATAAGTTTGACCGCAAGCGGGCAGGGGACGACGGGTCCCGTAAACATGGTAGCCACGAGATAAAACACGGGACAGCCTATCGCCATGTTGGTTACGGGCAACCCTTCGTACGATGTGCGCGGCGACCCGTCGCCGCGCACACGGAGTTCCTCCGTGACGTTGAAATATGCAAGGCGGATGAGAGCGCACAGCACATAAATGCAGTAAACTATTATAAAGTACCACTTTGTCATGTGCATGCCTACGCCTATCATAATGGGCATAACCCCGAAGGCGACCATGTCGCTTAAAGAATCGATCTGTTCCCCGAACATCTTATCCTCGTCCGTGCGGGATTTGCGCGTCTTAGCCACCGTTCCGTCAAAGGAATCGCATATTCCCGAAATAAACAGACAGATTACCCCCAAAGAAGGCTTTCCGCACGCCGCAAGGCATATTCCCGCAATCGCCGCCGCAACCGACAGGTATGTAAGAATAATACCGTAGTGCCAAAAACCTACGATTTTCCTACTCGTGTTTTTCATGGTTCTCCCTTGTTTCAATCCCCCGTATCGGCGTTTTCCGCAGTTGCGGAGTCGCCGCTGTCGGGTTGAGCCTGCGGCCGCTCGTTTTTATGCCGCCCGCCCGCTATGTGATATGCAAGCGTATAAACCCCGCTCGCTACGATGCAAAAATAATACGAAATCACGCGTGAAACCATCATTGCCACAACGATGAACGCGTCGTCAAATCTAAGACAGTAGATGTTTAAGTATAGATATTCGAACGCCCCCGTTCCGCCGGGGAGGGGCACGCAGTTATATCCGAGCAGCACGAACACCTGCATTACGAACAAATCGGCAAACGGCACGGCAGTGTGCGCCGAAAGGCATACAAAACAGGAAATAAGTATATTCGTCAGCCTTTGCAACAGGTTAAATAGAAGGGTTGTTATAAACAGCAGGGGACGTCCCGCAATTTCCTTGCGGCAGTTGCTGTACTTTTTTACCTCTTCCGCAAGTTTTGTTCTCAATTTGTCGGGGCGCTTTACGATTTTTATCTTATTCAGAAGGTTGATCAAGCCGTTTCCGAGTTTTATGACCGCCCCGCCGCAGAACATACAGGCAATGCAAAAGCCCAAAAGCAGGGTTTGAAGGCTTAAACCGAGTATGATAAGAAAGTGTGCGAACCAAGGCTCAATTTCCCCGAACATGGCGGGGTTTATTATAAATGCCGCCGCGCCTAAAATAAGTATCGCCGCCGCATAACCTATCAGGTTAAATATCAGTGAAAAGGTGGCTTTCCCCACGCTCATGCCGTCGCGCGCCATGTAAAATACGGAGGCGGGTTGTCCTCCCGAAGCGGAGGGGGTTATGGCTGAATAATATATGTCCGCAGAGGCGTATGCAACCGAAGCGTGCAAACCGCGTCTGTGCCCGAAGCGCCTTGCTATGATATGCAGGCTCAGCCCTTCAAAAAAAATGGATAAAACCATGCACGAAAACGCCGCTGCCATGAATACGGGATCGCAGTTTGTAAAAAAGGTTGCTATATTCTCTAAGTTCAGCTCTTTATTGTTCAAAAGCAGAACGGTAACCGTTATTCCTATGAGAAGTCCCACAAAGAGAAGGTTTAAAATCTGTTTTTTTGCCCTTTTGGAAATCTTCTTCATTTACGCTCCACGCCCCGACTTTTAAGGGCAGCCATGGTTACCGTTCAATTTGTATTAACTGTATTAATTATATCACGCGCCGTATGACAAGTCAACAGTTTTGCGGATATTTTTATATATGTAAAATTACTCCATTTATGCCGATTTGTCAAGTAAATTGCAAGATAAGGTATTTTAATAACATGTAAATTGAAATTACGGTATGATTGGCATGCCCTGCGCGCCCGTGCATTTATTAAACGGAGAAAAGTCCGAAGTTACTCGGTAAAACGGCAAATAATGTATAAAAAAGTTAAATAATAACTTTTTTCATTTAAATATCAACATTATTTTGTGAATAAGTCTTGACGGTTCGCGTCAGAAAGTGTATACTATTAAATATCAATATTTTAATACTTAATAACGCGGAGGTGTTTATCTATGTCGCTATATATGGGGCTTGACGTCGGCGGAACTGCCGTCAAGGGAATTATTTTAGACGGGAACGGACAGGTTATCTGCGAGGGGGATATCCCCACCTCGACGGGCTACGGGCTTGTGGACTGCATGGAGGCGCTTGCGGAAAAACTTGTGCATCACAGCGGCAGGTATTTTTCCGATCTTGAAGGCGTAGGCGTGGGATGCCCCGGAATGATAGACAGCCGCCGCGGCGTTGTAATTTTCGCGGGCAACCTTATTTTAAAGGATTATCCGCTTGCAAAACTGCTCAAAGACAGGTTGGGGCTTCCCGTGAAGATCTGTAACGACGCCCACACGGCCGCGCTGGGCGAAACCCGTTTCGGCGCGGGCAAGGGCTATAAAAACAGCGTGCTGGTAACGTTGGGCACGGGCGTAGGCGGCGGCGTGGTAATCGGCGGCAAACTGTACGAAGGGCAAAAGTCCGTCGGTACGGAAATCGGCCATATGGTAATAGAACGCGGCGGCGAAATGTGCACCTGCGGCAGGCGCGGCTGCTTTGAAACTTATGCCTCTGCGCGCGCGCTTACGAAACGTACCAAGTGGGCCATGGAAGAGGATACTTCGTCTGAAATGTGGAAAACTTATACATACGAATCCGCCGACGGAAGAACTCCTTTCGAATACATGGATACCGACCGCACCGCAAGGAAGGTAGTGGATTGGTACCTTAAATATCTCGCCTGCGGGCTTGCAAACCTTGCCAATATCTTCCGTCCGCAGGTCATCATGATAGGCGGAGGGGTTGCAAATCAGGGAACGCGTCTTACGGAGCCCCTTCAAAAGCTTGTCGACGCGGAACTCTTCGGCGGAACGGAATATGCCCCCGTCAAAATTACGTGCGCGTCGCTCGGTTCAAAAGCGGGCGCGTTCGGCGCGGCGGCGCTGGCTATGAAATAATTCCGCACGCCGCAAGAAATATTGCGTAACCAAGAGGGGAGAATGAAATCGGATATACCTGTTACAAGTCTGCAAAGACTGCCAATATATTTAAATTATTTGAAGTCGCTCGGCGAAAGCGATAAATATATATCTTCGGGCGCGATAGCCGCGGCTCTCGGCATGGGCGAAGTTCTTGTGCGCAAAGATCTTGCTTATACTCCCGCGCAGGGAAGAACGCGCGTAGGTTACAGGCGCGGCGAACTTATTTCGGCTATCGAAGAATATCTCGGTTGCAACGATAAGAAAAATGCCGTCATTTTCGGCGCGGGCGGTCTGGGCAGGGCGCTGCTCGCTTACGGCGGTTTCGGCAATTACGGAATAGAGATAACGGCGGCGTTCGATAACAACCCCGCAAAGCTGGGTGAAATTGCGGGCAAACCCGTTCTGGATTTTGCCCGCGCACGCGAGGGAATAGAGGAACACGGCGCGCGGCTTGCGATAATCTGCGTGCCCGCTTCGGCGGCGCAGGGCGTTGCCGACCTTTTGGCGGAGTGCGGCGTCAAAGCCATATTGAACTTTGCGCCCGTTCTGTTAAAGGTTCCCGAAGGATACGTCGTGCGCAATATCGATGTCGCCGCAAACCTTGCCGTTTTATCAAGCCAAATATAAATTATAAGCGGCTTTAAAGCCGCTTATAAACTATTTGCGGCTGTCTGTAAGTTGCGCATGGCGGTAAAGCGGTTATCCTTAAACTTTTAAATTTGATTATGAAAAAATTTTTTTCCTTTATAATACGGCAATCGGTAGCCGTCGTGCTCATAGTGGCGTTCGTACTCGCTCTGGGTATATATTCCACTATGAATATGTCCATAAACCTTCTGCCGGATATTAACGTGCCCATGGTCTGCGTGCAGATTGTATATCCGGGCGCCAATGCAAAATCGGTGGAAAACGACGTGACAGTCAAAGTGGAGGACGGCCTGTCCGCGATAGGCGGCGTTACTTCCGTCGACAGCTACTCCTACGACAATCTCTCCGCAGTGGTGTTCTCTTTCGACTACGGCACGGATACCACCCAAAAAAAGACGGATATCCAGAATAAGCTGTCTTCTTTGGGCTTGCCCGACGGAATAACTTCCACCGTCTATGATATCGATCTGAATGCGGAAGCGCTTGCAACTCTTTCCGTCACTTCGGAAAAGGGCGTAAATGAGGCTGAGCAGCTTGAAAACGCTTACGCCGCCGCAAAGGAACTTTCTTCCAAAATTTCGGCCGTGGACGGAGTGGAAAGCGTTGAAATAAAGGGCGGCGCGGAGTATTCCTACCTTATACGGCCGATAGGCGGGCTTGAACTTATCGCCCCCGTTATAGTCGAAGCGTTCTCCTACGGCGCGCTCGACCTTCCCCTCGGCAACATAACCGAGGACGGGGCAAGCGTCCAGATACGCAACAATTCGGACGTGTCAAGCGTAGAGGATATAAACGGCACGCCGCTGACCTTGCCGTCAAGCCTCGTCGCTCTTCTTTCGCAAATCAAATCAGCCCTCGAAGCGCAGATTCAGACTATATATCCCGCGCTCGATCTGTCCACCCCCGCGGTGCTTCAGTTTATCCTCGGTCAGTATATGGATACGATTAAGAAGGGTTTGGCGGAAAACGAGCTTACGGCGGATATTGCCTTTTCGGACGGGCTGATAAAGTTTATTCTCCAAACCGACTTTTCAAAGGCTACGGAGGACGGGCTTGTCGTAAAAATTTCCGACGTGGCGGACGTAAGCCTCGACGAGGAGTACACGTCTTACGTCTATTATTCGGACGGCAAATTAGAGCTCGTCAAGGGCGCCGTAATAGAGGTTTATAAATCCAACGGCGCAAATTCGTCGGCGGTGGTTGAAAGCGTAAAATCTATTTATGCGGAATATGCCGCAGGCGACGGCGCCGTGTATTCGGCAGAGATACAGCTTTTAGACGACCAATCTGAATTTATATCGGACAGCATTTCAAACGTGCTTGTCAGCATGTTGATAGGCGGCGTTCTTGCCGTAATAGTAATATTCCTGTTCCTTAAAAAGATACGTCTGTCGCTTATAATCGCCATAACTATGCCTCTTTCCGTGCTGGCGGCACTTATATGCCTGTCCCTTATGGGAATAACTCTCAACATGGTTTCGCTCGGCGGGCTTGCCGTAGGCATAGGAATGCTCGTAGACAACAGCATAGTCGTCATAGAGAGCATTTCCAAGCACCGCGACATGGATAAATCGGCGTTCGAAGCGGCGGTGGACGGCACGGTGGAAGTGGGCGGCGCGCTCTTCGGGTCTACGCTCACAACCGTATGCGTGTTCATTCCCATTATATTTACGGGCGGGCTTACGGCGGAAATTTTCACCGATTTAGCCTGGGCGGTCATATTCTCGCTTACCTTCTCGCTGATAGTCGCTGTGACGGTAATTCCCGCGCTGTACGCGCTGTTCGGCGGGCGCAAAGGCATGCTTAAAGGCGGCAGGCTTGTTAAGTCTACGGACGGAAACGCGCAGATTTCCGTAGATGAAATTTCCGCAGGCAGCAATGCCGCCGAAAACGCCGAAAACGCCGAAAACGCCGAAAACGCCGAAAAGGCGCAAAAGCACGAAAAACCGCGTAAAACTTTCGGGCAAAAGCTGAAAGAACCCCGCATTATGAACGGGCTTACCTCTCTTTACGGAAAAATTCTTCCTGCAGTGCTCAACAAAAAACTTGTCACGATATTGATCGCCGTCGTAGTGTTCGGCGCAAGCATAGGGCTTTTGGCGTTTACGGGCACGGAGTTTCTTCCTTCGATAGACAAGGGGCAGATTGAAATCAACATGAGTTACGGCTCTACCGCCCGTCTTGAAGATGTGGAGGCGGACGTATTCGGCTTTGCCGAAACCGTGCGCGAAAACGTGGATAATATAGACTATATCTCGGTAAGCGTCGGCAAAAACGGGCTTTTGGCGCTCACCGATACGGGAATTATAACGGTTCAGCTCACCACAAACCGCGGCACTTCGGCTGTCGTAGAACAAATCCGCAGCCTTGCGCAGGGCGAAAATAAACCTGAGGGCAGCGTCACCGTCAAAGAGGTAGACGGCGTAGTTGCTTCTCTTATGTCGGGGTCGAGCGATATGTCCGTGACCGTGGTCGGCGACGACGGAGAAAAATTGAAGGTTATCGCCGCTGAAATTTCTTCTAAACTTTCCGATAACGGTTTTTATGACGTAACTTCTACCGCCACGGAGTCGTCTGCGGAATACGATCTGAAATTCGACAGATTGGCAATGGATCAGCTCGGAATAGATTATTATACAACCGTACTCACTCTCAGGATAGGCATAGCCTCGTATACGGCTTGCACCGTAACGATAGACGGACAGGAGTATGATTTGAACGTCAAGTTTGCGGACGGGGCCGTTACCGATATAGAAAGCTTGGAAAACTTCGTCGTAGGTTTTTCGGACGGCGGCGCGGTGAAAATCAAGGATATTTGTACCGTACGGCAAGTGGAAACGGAAGCGT
The DNA here is from genome assembly GCA_964594955.1 of uncultured Clostridia bacterium. Classification (GTDB taxonomy): domain Bacteria; phylum Bacillota; class Clostridia; order Christensenellales; family Borkfalkiaceae; genus Coproplasma. The sequence goes on from CAZQNK010000019.1 coordinate 8,818, forward strand.
GCATACGCCGTTCCGACGGACAGCAGATGATCTCCGTTTCCGCAAGCAAAAACACGGATACGGGTTCGGCAAGTACCGAGATGCAGAAACTTGCGGCCGAAGTGCTTGAAAATTACGACGGTTATTCCTTTGAATCAAGCGGAATTTCAAGCTATCTCACGGACGCGTTTGAAGGTCTTGCCGTCGCGCTTGTAATATCGTTCTTCCTTCTGTACGCCGTAATGGCGGTGCAGTTCGGTTCTGCGGTAAAACCTCTTATAATAATGGCAAGCATACCTTTCAGCTTCACGGGCGGCTTTATTGCGCTTGTAATAACGGGAACAAGCCTCAACGTGGTATCGTTCATAGGACTTATAATGCTTATGGGCGTTGTAGTGAACAACGCCATCGTCATGCTTGAAAAAATAAAACAGCTCCATGAAAGCGGCATGTCGCACTACGACGCCGTGCAGGAAGCCTGCAAAACCCGTCTGCGCCCCATTCTCATGACCACGCTTACCACAATACTCGCGCTTATCCCCATGGCAATCGGCGTGGGGCAGGGCAGCGAGCTCATGCAGCCACTCGGCATTGTGGTAATCGGCGGATTGCTTATAGGTACGCTTGTAACGCTGGTTCTCGTTCCCGCAGTATATTGCGCGGTGCACAGACTTTCCGAAAAGAAAAAGGATTGATTTATCCGTATAAAATTGCCGCGGTACGCTGCGGCAATCTTTCAATTTCATTGACTTGATTGCCGTTGTATGGTAAAATACAGGTATGCGCATTGAAAAATTGATATTGAAAAAGCTTAATAACACTCGCGATCTCGGCGGAATACCTGCGGCGGACGGCAAAAAAATCCGTGCAGGTAAGCTTATCAGAAGCGGAAAGCTCTATAAACTGCCGTATATCACGCGTGAAATTTTAAAACGCAAGCAAATATCAGTCGTTATCGACCTGCGCATAGACAACGAAGTAGAAGAATATCCTTCCACGCCCATAGAGGGTTCCCGCTATATCCGCATACCCCTTGTATGCACGGCTACGGCGGGAATAACGCACGATAAAAGCATGGCCCGCCTTATCCGCAAAGAGAGCAAGCGGCTTGAAAAGGAATTCGGCAGCGCCGACGAATATATGCACAGGGTATACACCGCCATGCTGTTTAACGAGCAATCGGTTGAAGGATTGAAGGAAGTATTCCGTATACTCGTCGAAGAAGAGGGGTGCATACTTTGGCATTGCAGCGGCGGCAAGGACCGCGCCGGACTTGTGGCAATGCTTTTAGAGGGCGCGCTGGGCGTTGAGGAAAAAATTATCGTGGAAGATTACGTTGCGTCGCAGCGCTTCCAACGGCGCAAGCGCAACTTTCAGAAACTCGGCTTGAAGATTGCGCCCCTTCCCCCCAAGTTCAAGAAAATATTAATAGCTTTTATGGACGCTAAACCCCAATATATTACGGGGGCGATTGATGAAATAAAGCAGAAATACGGCTCGATAGAAGGCTATCTGCGCGGGGCTATAGGACTGACGGAAGAGGACTTGAATACCCTTAAAGTCAAATACCTTGAATAGACAAGTTGCTGTAAGGCAGGGAAAGATATGGCTGGTAAACGCTCAAAACTGCAAAAAAGAGATATGATTCAAAACACGCTTGAAGGTTTCAGGCGGTTTGATTATGACTATATCTCGTTCGGACATAATTGGACTATACCCGACGGTAATTATAAATACCGCCAAACGGGCTTAAATTATCTTTTTACGGCTTTTATCCGCTCCGCTTTCGCCGTCGTATCCCCCGTGGTAATCAAATTGGTTTACGGCGGTAAGGTGACGGGCAGGAAAAATCTTAAAGAATTGAAGGGTAAGGGCGCGCTGTGCGTGTGCAACCATTTTTCATATCTGGATACGCTTTTCGTAAGGCAGGCGGCGGGGCATTTCCGTTCTTACCATACCATGGCGTGTTACAATAATAAAAAGGGCCCGGGCGGTTTTTTTATCCGTCACGGCGGCACGCTGCCTTTCAGCAATAATTTTGCGGCTACGCGCAACCTGAATAAGGAATTGGAAAGGCTTTTTGCGGAGGGTAAAATCGTAAATTTTTATGCGGAGCAGGCGATGTGGGTGAACTATCAAAAGCCCCGCCCCATGAAGGACGGCGTTTTCCACTATGCGGTCAAGTACGGCGTGCCCGTCCTTCCCGTATTCTGTACGTTTAAAAAGAACAAACGCGGGCATATGAGGAAGCTCAGGATAAACATATTGCCTCCCGTCTATGGCGACGGCGGATTGCCGAAGGGCGAGCGCGGCGCAAAGATGAAAGAGCTTGCCGAAGCGGAGTGGAGGCAGTGTTACGAACAAGCTTACGGAATTCCGCTTGAATATCTGCCCGATAAGAGAAAGCATAAAGTTTAAATTTAAGCCCCTGCGGCTTTGCCGCAGGGGCTTAAAAACGCCCGCGCCGCAATGTTGCGCCGCGGGCGTTTATATTAAAGTTAATTTTGCACTCTTTTAAGATTGTCGCTCTATTCCGCGCAGTCGTCGCCCGAAATATCCGCGCATACGACGTGTTCGGTAGGTTCCCATTCCATGCCCTGCCGCGAATATATACGGCTCTTTATGAAAATCGGAAAGTATTCCAGACAGAATAGGGGCGCGAAAAACAGCGTCGCAAGCTTTTCAAAAAATCCTATCGGTTTAAAAACGTCGCGGTAGGCAAGCATGCACAGCAGGGAATATAAAAATACCAATACATATATTATTGCGAGGGGCATTACCGTCAACAGCCAGAAGGCATACTTCCAGACCCCGATTTTATGCACCGCGTAAAATATCGTCAGCCCCATTCCGAGGAAGGCTGTTACAACCGTAACTACTATAAATAAAATTACGGGTATAAGGGAATAAAGATATTCAAACTCCCCTTCGGTAATGTATCCCCGCGCTTTAATTTGTTCTTTTATCTTCTTTTTATAAAGCCTGTCGCACTGTGAAAAACCCGTTACCCATCTTATTCTTCTCGTATAGCTCTGCTTGTGGGTCAATACTTCCTCCGTGTAAATCTTCGCATAGGGATAGTACATAGAGGTAAAGCCTTTCAAAAAGCAGTCCATGCGCATCTCATAGTCCTCGGTAAGCGTACGGTAGGGCCAACCGCCTGTCTGTTCAATCACCTCGCGCCTTACCATCATACCCTGTCCGCACATGTTCATGGGTATGCCCTTGCGCGTGCGGTAGTTATTGCAAAGGTCGTCAAGCTGGGGATAGGTGAGTGCGGAGCAATTACTGAATATTGTCCTGTCTTTTTTTGTGCCGAGGTAATTTTTTATGAATTTGCGGGTTAAGAATATCTGCCTGTCGTATTCAAGCGCGTTGTTGAGCTCTTCAACATAGTCGGGGGTAAGCACCGCGTCTGCGTCGATTATTACAAAGGCGTCGCACGCGTCGAATTTATCGCCGTCGATCCGTTTGAAAAATCCGTCCAATGCCTCGCCCTTGCAGGTCTGTTCGGGCACTACGAACACGTTTGCGCCAAACTTTTCCGCCATTTTCACGGTGGGGTCGGAACCGTCCTTCACAATTACGTTAACGTCGAAAAAATTTCTGTCGTAAGTCTGTTTTTTGATCGAATCGAAAAGATCCCCTATAATTTTGCTTTCGTTCAGCGCGGGAATTACAAGCGCGATTTTGCGCTTTTCCGCCGCAATTTTGTGCGCAGGGCGGTAAAAAGTACTTAAAAACTGCGCAAGTTTAGGCAGATATATAATTAACGATAAAGCGGCTAACGCGCCGTATGCGATAAGTAATATTTTTATCAATAGCTTGTCCTGTAAGGTGTAGTCGTGGCATAAAAGTCTGTCGGCAGTTGTTAAAGTGCCGTTAATCCGTCGCTGTTACGCCGCTCTTTTTTTATTATAGCTCTTTCGTCACAGTTTTGTCAATGAAATTGAAAAATATCATATTTTTTTATGACAAAAAACGGGCGGCGCCGCGTTCAACGCGGCGCCGCCCGTTCTAAATTATAATTTTAGTTTAACGCCGCCTGTTTTTCTCGGCACGGCAAGTTTAGTCAGTGCAAATCCGGACAGGAATACGGCAAGGCTAAGCCCATAGCCGAACGCCGTTAAAGCCCATATCGGCCGGCTTACGCCCGTTGAAGCAAGCCGTATAATTTCAAAAGCCGTCAACGCCGACAGCACTGCGGGGCTGAGATATTTTACGGAAATTTTAAAAAGGTTCTTCGGCATGGCCGTCCGTATTGAAAATCTGTTTATCTCCGCAAATATATCGTCGAGTTTACCGCTTGCACCTATTATGATACATTCTGTTATGCAGAGGATAAGCACGTCGTAAAAGTTGACGAAGCGGTCGCTTATTTCTACTGCCAGAACGGCCGCCGTGGTCGCAAAAAACGGACATATTGCCGCGCCTGTCAGACAAACTATGCCCGCAAGCCTGCTTTTCTTTATCCCGAATTGCGCGGATAGCGGAGATACCGCCGCTTCAAGCATTGATACTGCGGATTGTATTGCCATCATGCCCAAAGACAGGTAAAAAGCCGTTCCTATAACGGCGTTTGCCGCAGTATTTGCGCCGAATAGCATGGTTATTGCCACGGGGTAAACGGCAAAAGCCGTAATTATGCCCGAACTTGCAATCAAGTTTTCAAGTCCGCAGCCGTAAAGCGTTGTAAACATAACGGCCGACGCCAGCACGGAAACAAAAAAGTCGGCGGCGGCTATGATAAGCGAACATGAAAAAATGTTTGTTCCTTCGGGCAGGTAAGAACCGTAAGCGGGCATTATCCCCACCGCAACCGAAAGAGAAAAGAAAACCTGCCCCAATGCGTTCAGCCAAAGTTCGGGTGAAGATAAAAGCGGGATGTCGGGCATGAACAGCTTATATAAAGCCTCGCCCGAGTTTCCGAAGAAAAACCCTCTTATCGCCATAAACAAAAGCAGCGCCACGGGCACGAATACGGTGAATTTAGCCGCCTTTGCAAGCGAGTTTGCGCCGCCCTTCAAACATATATACATAATAATCCATACCGCCAAGGTTGCAAACAGAACGGCGGGGGATATGCCTGAAATAACACCGTCATAGCGGGCGTTCAGAACGTTGTCAAAGAAGTAATTGCTTATTTCCGTTTGGGTAAGAGCGGGGGCGGAAGAGGTAAGCGGCGCTATGTTCAGCGCTTCAATGACAATCCAACCCGCAAGTCCCGCGTAGAGAATGGCGGTTACAAGCGAGTTAATGCAGGACGCCCAGCCCGCCGTTTCCCCGCCGCGGCGCAAAGCGCGCATAACTTTCGGCGCACCGCCGCCGAACTTTCTGCCAAGCGCGATTTCGGCGTTTAAAAGGGGCACTCCAAGCACAACCAGCGCAACAAAGTATATTAAAAGGAACGTACCGCCGCCGAATTTTGCGCAAAGACCGGGGAAGCGCAGTGCGTTGCCAAGCCCGACCGCCGCGCCTATGCACGCAAGGACGAAGCCGCCCTTTGATTTAAACTGTTCTTTTGCCATACTTTAAATATACTCGCGCGCGCGGACAAATATTAAAGTTTTGGAACTTAAAGCGGCTATTGTGTTAATGGAGTAGGGGAGAGATCTCTCCGCGTCGTTCACTGCGTTTACTCTGGTCGGGATGACAAGGTTGGGTTTCGCTCCCTCGGTCGAGATGACAGCGGTGAAGGAGCGCTCGCTTCGGTTGTGATGACGGGCGGGCGTAATGGCGTAAAAAGGGCGGAAAAATAAAAAAATAAGTACAAAATGTAAAAAAATGCCGATAAAATATTGACAATATAAAAAATTTGCTTTATCATTAAAAGAAAAGAGGGTACCCTCTTTTTTCGTGTGCTACGCACACGAAAAAAGAAAGAACCTCTTAAAAGTATTGGAGGTTCAGAAGATGTTAAAAAAGCTAAAAAAAGCGTTTACTATCGTGGAATTAGTGATAGTAATCGCGGTAATCGCAATCCTTGCGGCGGTGCTCATTCCCACGTTCATAAACGTGGTGAATAAGGCTAACGAATCCTCGGATATATCCGCGGTAAGGAATATGAATACATATCTTGCGATTGAGGACGCAACAAAGGGCAATCTCACTACCCACGACGTATTTGAAACCCTTTCGGAAAACGGTATGGACGGAAAGAATTATACCCCTTTATATTCGGGCAGGTATTATTTCTACGACCAGAATGAAAACAGAATAGTCTATACGGACGGCGATTACAACGTAATATATCCCGAAGGAATGGAAAAGGGTACCCACCAATGGTATTCGCTCAACGGAAATATCAATACAAGTTCGGCTACTATTGTACTGCCTACATCAACACCGTCGGCGGGCGATACCACAACTTTTAGTATTTCAAGTGCGGCTGATTTTGTCAAAGCGGCAGAATATGTAACGGAATATAATAGCGCTTTTACGAAAAGCGGTAGCACTTATGCAACAATAAAAATAGAAATCAATGCCGATATAGATCTTATGGGCGCAGACGTAAATTTTGCTTCTGAGTCATTGAGCAACAAGGCTTCCGTTGAAATAGACGGCAACAGTCATACGCTCAGCGGGCTTTATACAAGCGACGGGCATGCGCATCTCGGAAAAGGGTCTATGGGAACTGCCGCAACTTATGGCGCGGCATTGTTCAATAGCGTTCGGAATTTGACCGTTAAGAATATCACGGTTATAAATTCTACTGTGGGCGATTACAGCGTAAGCCAAGCGGCAATATTTGCGGGGAAGGTTTCCGGTACAGCCACGTTTGAAAATGTTACCGTGAAAAATTCAACCGTATACGGAAACAGGAAGAACGGCATATTGTTGGGTTATTCCTTAGGTACGGTAAGTCTTACGAATGTAACGCTTGAGGGCAATTCCGTTTATACGCTTGAAGGCGAAAGCGGCGTGCTTATAGGCGTCGCTACATGCAAAAGCAACGATAAATTCTTTACTGTAAGTAATTTAAAAATGGAAAATAACAATATAGCTTTTGCCGAAAGTGCAGTCACCTTTAAGGTAGAGGGTACCTCCGTTACGGCGGGCGGATTGACTTTTAAAACTTTACCTTTGAATAATGAATTTGCTTATAAGTGGAATACCGATGTTACTACAGTTGTTTACACTGAAGGCAGATTGGGGCTTGCGGCTGTTTGTTTTATTGGCAATCATCCAAATTATTTAATGGATAGCCCTTATGATTATAGCACGAGCACGATTGCGGTAAACGGCAAAAATATTAAAGTTAAAATAGCTTGCGCTGTTAATAGCGTTGATGAATTGACGTCCGAAATAAAAGTAAGTGATTATTATTCAACAAATTCATAAGATTAAAATAAAAAATAAACGCCCGCGCTTAAAAAGCGCGGGCGTCTGCATTTTATTAAAGTGTTTTTATTTTTAAAAGCGCGTTGCGCGTAATCGGGTAGCGTCTGTTTCCTTCTTTGCCATTACGTGCAGAGCGAAAACGCGTAGCCGCGCCCTTTGTCATTACGTGCGCAGCGCACGGAGAAATCCCCTCATTCCTCACCTTGTCATCTTGAACGTAGTGAGCGTAGCGAACGCAGTCGAAAGATCTCATATTTCTTTGATTTATCACTGTTCTTGGGGGATCTCTCCGCGCCGTTCACTGCGTTCACTTTGGTCGGGGTGAAGTCTTACAAAATAATGCGTGGGGTTAAAGCTCCCGCTTAGTGTCGCTGAAAAAGAACAGCGCTACCGTTCCCGGACCCGTGTGCGAGCCTATTACCGTGCCTATATTGTTTATTTCAACTTTGCCGTTCATTTTGGGGAAGTTGCTTTCGACGAGCTCGGCGACTTTTTCTGCGTCGTCGTAGCGCAACGAATTGCAGATATAACACTTTTCATTATAGCCCGCGCCGTCCTGCGCCTGTTTTACCATCAACGAAACCATTTCGTTGATGGCTTTCTTTTTGCCCATGACTTTTTTGCGGATAATCAGTTTGCCTTCCGAATTTACGTCCATAACGGGGCAGATGTTCAGCATGGTGCCGATAGCCGCCGCGGGGCCTGAAATTCTGCCTCCGCGCTTAAAGTGCGCAAGGTTCGTGCTGAAAAACCAGTGTCTTAAACGCAGTTTGTTTTCTTCAAGCCATTTATAAAGTCCGTCAATGTCCATTCCGCCCGCTTTAAGTTCGGCGGCTTTGTCCACGAGCAGTCCGTACCCCGACGAAGCCGCAAGCGAATCCACGACGTAAATTTTTCGGTCGGGATATTTGGGTGCAAGCGCGTCCCTCGCCGTCTGCGCGGATTGCCAGCCGTTCGAAAGTCCCGAAGAAAATTCTATATGCAATACGTCGTAACCCTCTTTCAAAAGGGGTTCCATAAGGGAAATAAGTTCCTCGGGGGTGACTTGCGACGTTGTGGGAAGCGCGCCCGCGTCTATTTCGCCGTAAAACTCCTCGGGCGTGCGCGAAGTGAAAAGGTCGTCGCAATAGTCTTTGCCGTCTATGATATAGTGATACGTTCCGAAATCTATATCCAGCTTTTTAAGGTGCTCCGCCGTAAGGTCGCATGTGGAGCAACATGTTATTTTATAAGCGTTCATAATTCTCCTCTTTTACGCGATAGTTTTAATGAAAACCGTCATGGGTTAACTTTCACCGAAATTTTAAACCCTGCCGCGACCGAATGTCAAGATTTTGAAGTAGAAGGTTAAAAAATAAATTTCTACACAATAGCCGCCCGAACTCTACCGAAAAAATGCAAACTCTACCGTGGGTAGAGGCGGAATATTTAAGATTATTCGGGCGCGGGCGCGGGGTTTGGACGCGGGCGCGTAAATTTAATATTTTTATCCGCAATGTTATTACATTTTTTTTACATCTCACGGCGGAAATTTTTTACTTTTGTCTGTTATGCTGTCCTTGTCAAACGGAAAAAAATAAACAGTCATAAGGAGAAAGTTATGAAAAAACCGTTAAAAACAATTTTGAGTATTTTATGCGCAGCCGCTATCGGCGGCGGAACGGAAGCCTTTTCGGCTTGCGGCGGAGAGGGCGGGGACGAGGTGTACGTCACGGGGTCGACTTCCGTACAGCCTCTTATGCAGACGCTTGCGGGCGAGTTTGAAAGGCTTCATGAAGGCGTAAGCATTGACGTGGGCGGCGGCGGTTCCGGCACGGGAATTATGGACGCGCAGAACGGAAACGTAGACTTCGGCATGTCCTCCCGCAATCTGTCTGCCGACGAGCTTGCCGCGCTGAAATCCCTGACGATAGCCAATGACGGAATAGCGCTTATCGTAAACAAAAACTGCGCCGTGACGGACGTTTCAACGGAGGAAGTCCGTGCGCTTTATGAAGAGGGCACGCCCATTCAAAACGCGATAGTTGCGGGTATATCGCGCGAGGGCGGTTCGGGCACGCGTTCGGCGTTCGAAGAGCTTATCGGCATCGAGGGCGAGCTTTACAGCGGAACGGGCTTTGAAGAAGCTGCCGCAACCGATACTGTAATCACTAACATCAAGGGAAACAGTGCGGGCAATACCGTGGGATATATCTCTATGGGCTCTCTGAACGGCGACGTAAATGCGCTTAAATTCAACGGCGTAGACGCAACTACGGCAAACGTGAGCAGCGGCTCTTACGCGCTTTCCCGTCCCTTTGTCATCTGTTATAAGGAAGGAAGTTTAAGCGAAGCCGCCCAAGCGTTTATGGATTGGATAATGAGCGCGGAAGGTCAGGCGATAGTTGCAAGGGAAGGCTATATATCGGTAGCTTAAGGGTAGCAATATGGCAAAAACAAAGACAAAAGAAAGGAAAATATTTTCCAAAGAGAGCTTTGCAAACGCCTTTACCAAAGAAAACGTCGCAAAGGCGGTATTTATAGCCTCTGCGGCATTTTCGATACTTGCGGTTTTTGCAATAATCTTCTACATTTTTTATGCAAGCTTTCCCGCGTTCCGCCAAATAGGCTTTTTCAATTTCGTATTCGGAAGCAAATGGTTCTACAATTCCAACGACCCGTCCGCAAGCGTGTACGGAATTCTGCCCATGATAGCCACAAGCTTCGTGCTCACCTTCGGGTCGGTCGCGCTCGGAGGCGCACTCGCCGTTTTTACGGCGGTATTCATGGTATATTATTGCCCCGATTGGCTGAAACAGCTCTATACGCAGGTGGTAAACCTGCTCGCGGGCATACCGTCGCTTGTGTACGGCTACTTCGGACTTGTGTTTTTGAAGCCGCTCATGCAGGATTTGTTCGGCGTGGTTTCGGCTTCCGGACTTCTTTTAAGCACGCTGGTTTTAAGCATAATGATTTTGCCTACGGTGACTTCTATAACAAGGAACAGTCTGGAATCTGTGCCCATGCACTATTACGAGGGCGCGCTGGCGCTCGGCTGCACAAAAAATCAGGCGGTGTGGAAAACCTGCCTGCCCGCCGCGAGAAACGGCATAATATCCGCGCTTATTCTCGGCATAGGCAGGGCGATAGGGGAAACGATGGCGGTGCAACTCCTTTTGGGCGGTTCGGTTAACTACCCTGCTTCGCTTTTTTTGCCGTTGCGTTCGCTCACGTCCAACATCGTGCAGGAATTCAGCTACGCTTCTGGTTTGCACAAACAGGCGCTGATTGCGACGGGCTTCATTCTGCTTATATTTATACTTATCGTCAACATATGTCTTTGGGCGGTCAAGAAGAACGACGCAATTTCGGGCAATAAATTCTTTACCCGCAAGATGAAGGAGGGCGGCGCAAGGTCGTCGCGCCTGAATTACAGAAAGGGCGGCAACGTTCAGGACGTTCTGTGCGTTTTGTCTTGTATTATCGCCGCCGCAGTCGCCGCAGCGCTTGTTTTTATTGTCGGCTTCGTTCTCGTAAGGGGACTGCCCAATCTGTCCTTCGGCTTTCTGTTCGGCAAAAGCACCAACTCCGACGCGACTCTTGCGCCCGCGTTTGTTTCCACGGGGCTGATTATTTTAATATCTCTGCTTATAGCCCTGCCGCTCGGCATAGGCGCGGCAATATACCTCAACGAATACGCTAAACGGGGCAGCAAGTTCGTGAAAACCGTAAGGCTGTTCATCGATACTTTATCGGGCGTTCCGTCCATAATATTCGGGCTTTTCGGCGCAATTTTCTTCGGTGAAATCTGCAATATGGGTTACAGTATTTTAAACGGTTCGTTTACAATGGTTCTCATGATTTTGCCCACGATAATACGCTCTACCGAGCAATCTTTGAGCGAAGTTCCCGACAGCATGCGGGAGGCAAGTTTCGCCCTCGGCGCGGGCAAGCTGAGGACGGTGTTCAAAGTCGTTCTTCCTCAGTCGCTGTCGGGTATTATTACGTCCGTAATTTTGTCTGTCGGCAGAATCGTAGGCGAAACGGCCGCCCTTATATTTACTGCGGGGTCGTTCGTGCGCATGCCGTCGTCGCTGACGTCGGCGGGGTCTACGTTCTCCGTACTGATGTATAACTTTATGGTAGAGGGGTTGCACCCCGAAAAGGCGTACGCTACGGGCGCGGTTCTTATAATATTTGTAATCATACTAAATGTACTGATTACTCTTGCGGAAGGTTATTTTAAACGAAAATCGGAGGGCAAAAGGGGACTTTTTACAATATTGAAGGATAAATTATACGGGAAAGGGGCTTTGAATGAAAAAGATTGAAAACTTTAATATAGACGGCGGTATAGCCGTTTCCGTCAAAGAAATGAACTTGTATTACGGCAGTTTCCACGCATTGAAGAGCGTTTATATGAATTTCCGCGTGAATAAACTTACGGCTCTTATAGGTCCGTCGGGCTGCGGCAAGTCCACGCTGATAAAATCCCTGAACAGAATGAACGATCTGGTAGAGGGCTGTAAAATAACGGGTGAAATCAAGGTGGGCGATACGGATATTTACGACAAAAAGCTTGACCTCGCCCGTCTTAGAAAGAACGTGGGCATGGTATTCCAGCGTCCCAACCCGCTTGCGATGAGCGTGTACGACAACATAGCCTACGGCCCGCGCACTTTCGGGATAAAAAGCCGTCAGGAGCTGGACGGCATAGTCGAAAAATCCTTGAAGGGCGCGGCGATGTGGGACGAGGCGAAGGACAGACTTAATAAATCGGCGTTGGGGCTTTCGGGCGGACAGCAGCAAAGGCTATGCATAGCGCGCGCCCTCGCGGTAGAGCCGCAGATAATTTTAATGGACGAACCCACTTCCGCGCTCGACCCTATCTCTACGGGAAAGATTGAGGAGCTGTGCACGGAGCTGAAAAACACCATGACGATAATCATGGTCACGCACAATATGCAGCAGGCTTTCAGAATAGCCGACTACACCGCATATTTCCTCCTCGGAGAAATGATTGAAATGGACGAAACCGCGAAGATATTCTCCCGCCCGCACGATAAGCGCACGGACGACTATATCAACGGAAGATTCGGTTAAAAATATTCGCGGCAACACCGACTTGCGCGGCGGGAAAGGCGTGAAAAGTCAAAGCGAAAAAACTAATTTACAAATTTTTTACATCTTTGCCGTTGCCTGAGTTACGAATTTGTTATATTATAATATCGTAAACAAGTTTAAACGGGCAAAAAATATGAAAGGTAAAGTTTTTATTTTAGAGGACGATTCAAGCATATGCGGACTTATCAAAGTTTCGCTTGAAATGAACGGCGTTTCGTTTGCGGCTTTTTCAACCGTGGCGGATTTCACGGGCGCGCTCGGCGGCGAATTGCCCGACGTTGCGTTACTCGATATAATGCTGCCCGACGGCAGCGGGCTGGACGTCCTTCGGCTTTTAAAAAGCAAATATCCCTCGGTTGCATGTATAATGCTTTCCGCACTCTCCAAGGAAGAGGATAAGGTAAACGGGTTGAACCTCGGCGCGGACGACTATGTGGCAAAACCCTTCTCCGTGCTTGAACTTACCGCGCGGGTAAACGCGCAGCTTAGAAGAAAATCCCGCCCCGTCACTCTTTCCGCCTGCGGCGTGTGCCTTGATTGCGACAGAATGAGCGCAACCCTCGACGGCAACGAACTTGTACTCAATAAAAAAGAGTACGAACTTTTAAAATATTTCATTGAAAATGCGGGGAAGGTTCTTTCCCGCGACAGAATTCTTTCCGACGTTTGGGGCTACGACTGCGGCGAAACGCGCACTCTCGACAACCATGTGGCGCGGCTCCGCAAAGCGGGCGTTAAGATTGAAACGGCGTTCGGCATAGGATACAAACTGCCTTTGCCGTAATTTATTATAAAGCGTTATGAGATTACGTATTTTATTGTTATCGATAGGTATAACCGTCATATGTATACTTTTGTTCTCGCTGGCGTCCACGCAGGTCTATTATCAGTCCTCGATAGACGAAAGCAAGGACTTTTTGCGCGTCTATATAAACTTGTTCGACGACGGAATAACGTTGGATAAGGATGGCGCGGAAACTCTTTCGGAAAGGCTGAACGGCGCCCGAGTTACCTTTATGGACGCTTCGGGCAACGTGATTGCGGACACCCGTTCGGACTCCTCGGAAAACCACGCCGACAGGGCGGAGGTGCAGCAAGCCTGGCAATACGGCGAGGGCTTTTCCGTGCGCGACAGCGAAACGCTGGGCGAAAGCATGGTCTATTACTGTAAAAGTTTCGAAGGCGCGTACAACGGCGGCGCGCTTATGGTCAGGATTGCCCTTTCGGTGCCGTCGGTGTGGACAATGTTTGCAAAAACCCTGCCCACGGTCGCGGCATATATAGGAATCGATATAGTGCTGTGCATAGCCCTTGCGTTCGTCGCGACGCATTTTATATTAAGCCCCGTGCAGACCCTTGCAAAGGAGGCGGTCGCAAACGGCAGCGTTACAAGCAAATATTACGAACTTTCGCCCCTTGCCGACATTCTGAATGAGAGAAACCGCAATATATCCCGCCAGATGCGCGAGATCCGCGAGGAAAAGGAGGAGGTTGAAAGGGCGCGCGCCTCCAAGGACGAATTTATCTCCAACGTCACGCACGAAATGAATACGCCTTTGACTTCCATACGGGGATATGCCGAACTTTTGGAGGGCGGCGCGCTCAGCGAAGAGCAGAAAAAGACGGCTTACGACGTGATATTATCCCAAAGCGAAAGGCTTACCAATCTTATCGCATGTATAATAAATTACAGCGAAATAGACAGCGACGGCCTGCCCCCGTACGAGGTGGATTTTACCGCGCTTACGCGCGAAAACCTGCGCATATTGCAGCCCGAAGCGGACGAAAAAGGCGTCGCTTTGATAGACGGGATAGAGGAAAACGTCAGAATATTCAGCCGCCGCGAGCTTGTGAACGAGGTTTTAGGCAACCTTTTGCGCAACGCCATACGCTACAACAAACAGGGCGGCACGGTGACGGTTACGCTGAATTACGAAAGGCTTTCGGTGGCGGACACGGGCGTCGGCATTGCCGCGGAAAACATGGATAAAATATTCGACAGGTTTTTCACGGTGGATAAATCGCACGGCGGAAAGAACGGCGGGTTCGGTCTGGGGCTTGCCGTGGTCAAAAAAATCTGCCGCAAGTCGGGGTGGAAGATAAGCGTTGAAAGCGTCCCCGGCGAGGGAAGCGCTTTTACCGTTGAATTTTAATACTTTTAACGCCGTATGCGGCGGGCGCAAGGTATAATGCGCCCGCCGCGTTTTTATATTTTCAAACGTCGACAAACGTTGACAAACGTTGTTTATAATAGTATAATTATGGAAAAAATTCGGTTCTTATATGAAAAACGTTACGGCAAAAATAAAGGGCTCTCTGCCCGTGATAACTTTAAAATATATACTTTCGTCAAAATACTTTCCGTTTTTTACCGCAGCGGTCGTTATTGCGCTTACCTATCTTACGCTCGATATAGTTACAATATGCTATATGATAGCGGTAATTGCGTGTATGTTGTTGCTGTTGGACGACCTTACTCCGCTTTTCGTGCAATTTTTATTTCTTAACGTTCTCATGTCTGCGAAAAATTCGCCCTCCACGATAACTGTGAACGACGGCCCTTTGGATTACTTTACAAGACCCGAAATTATTGCCGTTATAGTCGTTTTGGCGGTTCCCGCCGCCGTCGCGCTCATATGGCGCATCGTGCAGACGGTCAAGGCGAAGAATTTCAAGCCGAACGCTATGTTCTGGGGAATGTGCGTGCTTTCGGTATTCTTTTTGCTGAACGGCGCTGGCAGTGCGGATTACACTTTTAAAAATCTGTATTTCGGCGCGGTGATGGCGGTATGTATTCTCGGCGTGTATGTATTCTTCTGCTGTAACGTTAAATTAAACAGTGAAAATTTCGAAAAACTCGCTTTCGGCTTTTTCGCGCTTTCGGCGTTGCTCGTTATCGAACTTTTTGTGCGGTATATGCAGATAATCCCCGAATTTAAGCAATTTATTTCGGGCGAACTTGAATACAACAGCTTTAAAGAATATATTTACTTCGGCTGGGGCATCTGGAACACTGCGGGCATGCTGTTCTGTATATGTATTCCCGCGGTATTTCTGCTCGCTACCCGTTATAAACACGGCTGGATACTTATTTTATACGCAACTTTGCTTGCGCTCTGCGCCGTCCTCACATGGAGCCGTCAGGCAATATTGGGGGTGGTTGCGGCATATCCCGCCTCTGCGGTTGCCGCGATGATAAAGGGAAAGAACAGAAAGGCGAATATAATCGCCGTGTGCTCGGTCGTTTTCGTTGCCTGTATAGCCGTCCTGACAGTCGCCCTGACGCAGCCCGATCTTATCCTTAATCTTATCGGCGGCATGAGCCAAAACCTTGTCGATGGTGACGGCGGTTTTGACGGCAACGGCAGAATGGAGCATATAAATGAGGCTCTTAATTTCTTTGCGGCAAATCCCTTTTTCGGTTCGGGATTTTTCATGCCCATACAGGATACCGTATTCAACAACCTCGACTGGATGCCCGTGCCCGCCTGCAATACCCTTGCGGAAATTATCGGCGCGTGCGGTATATTCGGAATAGCGGCATACTGCGTACACCGCGTCCAGACGATTATCGCGTTTGCCGAAAACCCCTCTGCGGATAAGTTCTTTACGGGCATGATAATAGTTACGTTGCTGATAATGAGTTTGGTGGATAATCATATTTTCTATATTCTGCCGACTGTAATGTACGGCGGATTGCTTGTGTTTGTCTGTGAGGGACGTAAGAATTGAACCGAGGATAAATATGATGAAAGAAGTTACCGTAAATTCAAGAAATTCAGAAAAATCCGCCGTTCGGGCGATAAGGAAAGTTTTGGGCTCGCGCTGTTTTCCCTTTTTCACGGCGGCGATATTGCTTTTGTGCAACTATGCCGCGTGGGATATCGCGATGTATTACTTTATGGCGGCTGTCATTGCGGCAATGCTCGTCTTTTTAAAGGACCTTACGCCGTTAATAGGGCAATTTCTCTTTTTAAACGTAATCATGTCGGAGAAAAATTCGCCCTCCAACCTGTTGGATGAGTCCGGTTATCTGACGCAACCCGTTATATACGTACAAATCGCCGTACTCGCCGCAGTACTTGTCGCCGCGCTTATATATCGGTACGTCGTTACGTTCCGCGCAGGCAATTTCCGTCCGTGCGGCGTTTTTTGGGGACTTTGCGCCCTGTCCGTCTTTCTCGTTTTAAACGGCGCAGGCGCGGCGGGCTACACGGCGCTTAACTTGTGTTACGGCATAGTTTTGGCTTTCGCCTTCGTCGGAGTATTCGTGCTTATCGGCGGCAACTCGGAATGTTCGGAAGAAAATTTCCGTACCGTCGGTTGGGCTTTCGTGGCTTTTTCCGCTCTTTTGTTGGTTGAATTGGCTGTAAAATACGTCGGGATATGGGACGATTTTAAAGCTTTTCTGGGCGACGCCGCGTACTATAATAAAATTAAAACGGAAATAGTTTTCGGTTGGGGCAATTGGAACACTATGGGAATGTTGCTCGCCATTTCGATAGCTCCCGTCTTTTTGGTTGCGTCAAAATACAGGCACGGCTGGTTGCTTCACCTGTATGCGGCGTTAATAACGCTGGGCGCGTTTATGACTTGCAGCCGTCAGGCAATGGCGGCGTTGCCCGTCTATGTTTTGTCCGCGATAACGGCGATGGTTACGGGTAAACGCAGATTGTTGCACGTATGCTCCTTCTGCGCGGTCGCGCTTACGGCGTCAACCGTTTTAATCGCGGGAAGAGAATGGTTCTCCGATTATTATTACAACATGGTTACCAACTTATTCGATTCGGGTTCGGGCTACGCCCGCATTAAGCTTTTATACGCGTCGCTTGACTTCTTTGCGGCGAATCCGTTTTTCGGCTCGGGCTTTTTCGTGGACTTCGAATCGAACGGCGCGGCGGATTTTGCCAACGTGTCGTTCGTCCCGCTCATGGCGCACAATACGTTCGGCGAGTTGATTGCCGTCGGCGGCATATTCGCTATCGCGTCCTATTGCCTGCACAGGGTGCAAACGGTTATAGCTTTTGCCGAAAATCCCTCCGTGAATAAATTATATTTCGTTTTTGCCATAGGTTCGCTCCTCGCCATGAGTTTGGTGGATAACCATATTTTCTATATTTTGCCTACGATGGTTTACAGCG